>NZ_SSDM01000132.1:0-5350 GCF_004794375.1 Microbacterium sp. K35
GAGGGGAGCGGGCAGCCGCGGCGCGGGCGCCGTCGGGACCTCCCCGGCCTCCAGGGCCGCGACGTCGTAGGGGATCGCGAGCACGACCGGCACGCGGTAGGTCAGCGCGTGCTCCACCGCGATGACCGTGGTCGCCGCGGCGTCCGCGCGGCCGACGGTGTAGGTGCGGGCGCCGACGGCCGAGGCGAGCGCGATCTGATCCACGTCCCACGGGCGGGGGCCCGACGTGGGCTCGTCGCCCACCACGAGCACGAGCGGGACGTGCGCCTGCACGGCCTCGGCCAGCGCCGTGATGGTGTTCGTGAAGCCCGCGCCATAGGTCGAGGTGCCGGCGGCGATGCGCCCGGAGGCGCGGAAGTGCGCGTCCGCCGCGACCACGGCGCCCTGCTCGTGCCGCACGGCCGTGAAGACGGCGTCGGTGTGCTTCTCGATCGCGTCGAGGAAGTAGGCGTTGCCGTTGCCCATCACCCCGAAGACGGCATCGACGTGCTGGGCGAGGGTGAGGGCGACGTGCGCGGAGACCGTGGGCATGGGGGTGCCTTTCGAGAGACAGGGACGGAGGGACTGCGGGATCCGTATGTGTCTCGCCTCCGCGACATCGCGAAGCGCTTCGTGCCTCTTTTTCAGGCACCGGCCGGGCCGGACCAGCCCAGTCTAGCGGCGGCTCCTGCCTCGCGGATGCGCGAGAATGGACCGATGACGGATGCGGCGATCGAGCGCGAGACGCTCACCTGGGACGGCTTCGGCGCGGCGACGCGCGACCTGGCGCGGAGCATCCTCGCCAGCGGCTTCGAGCCGGAGGTGGTCGTCGCGATCGCCCGCGGGGGACTTCTCCCCGCCGGTGCCATCGCCTACGGCCTCGGCGCGAAGAACTGCGGCGCGATCAACGTCGAGTTCTACACCGGCATCGGCACGGTGCTCGACGCCCCCGAGGTGCTGCCGCCCGAGCTCGACATGGCGTACCTCGACGGTCGCCGCGTGCTGCTCGTGGACGATGTGGCCGACTCCGGCCGCACCCTCGCCCTCGCGGTGCAGCTGCTGAAGGACAAGGGCGCCGACGTGCGGTCGGTGACGATCTACACCAAGCCCTCCACGATCATCCAGCCCGACTACGCCTGGAAGGACACCGATCTGTGGATCAACTTCCCGTGGTCGTTCCAGGGCACCGTGCGCGAGGAGGACGAGGGCCTCGCGCCCTCCGCCTGACTCAGCCGCGCAGCAGCGCCCGCAGCGTCTGGATCGTGTCGGCCTCGGCCGGGGTCTTGTCGTCGCGGTAGCGCTTGACCCTGGCGAACCGCAGCGCCAGTCCCCCCGGGTAGCGCGGCGACCGTTGCACGCCGTCGATAGCGATCTCCACCACCAGCTCCGGTCGCAGGAACACGGTCGATGCGGTGCGATGCGACTCGTGCGCCGGGAACTCCTCGGTCTGCCACTCCAGCAGCGCATCGGTCAGGCCCTTGAACGTCTTGCCCACCATCACGAACGAGCCGGGGTCGCCGAACTCGCCCTCCGGATCGCGGGCGCCGAGGTGCAGGTTCGACAGCCACCCGCGCCGTCGGCCGGAGCCCCATTCGGCCCCGAGCACGACCAGGTCGTACGTGAGGACGGGCTTCACCTTGACCCAGGACTTGCCGCGGCGGCCGGCGGCGTAGGGGGCGGCGACGGCCTTGACCACCACGCCCTCGTGTCCGGCCGCGAGGGCCTCGCGCGACAGCTGCTCGGCGGCCTCGGGGTCGTCCGTCACGATGCCCGGTATGCGCCAGTCGCCCGCGACGGCCGCGAGTACCTCCTGGCGCACGGACAGCGGCTCGTCGAGCAGGTCGCGGCCGTCGAGGTGCAGCACGTCGAAGAACCACGGTCGGAGGGCGAGTTCGCGCGCGGCGTCGGCCCCGAACCGCGACATGGTCTCCTGGAACGGTCGTGGCCCGCCGTCTTCGTCGAGCGACAGCGTCTCGCCGTCGAGGATCACGTCGTGTGCGGGAAGCGCCCGCACGATCTCGACGATCTCCGGCAGGCGGTGCGTGACATCGGCGAGGCTGCGGGTGTAGATGCCCACGTCGTCGCCGTGCCGGTGCACCTGGATGCGGGCGCCGTCGAGCTTGTACTCCACGGAGGCGCGGCCCGTGATCTCGAGCGCGGCGGTGGGCGTGGCCGCGGTCGCCGCCAGCATGGGCAGCACCGGGCGGCCCACCCGGAGCCCGACCTCCTCCAGCGCGCCCTCGTCTCCGGTCAGCGCCAGACGGGCGGTCTCGCCGAGGTCGCCCGAGAGCATCGCCGCGCGTCGCACGAGGGCGATGGGCTGATCGGACGCCCGGGCGATCGCGTCGAGCAGCACGCCGCCGAGCGCCCCCGTGCGCAGCTCGCCCAGCATGGCCCTGGCGAGGAAGTCCCACTCCGCGGCGGTGGACCGCGTGGCCAGGGCGCGCAGGAGGTCGCTGCGGACCCCGGCGGATCCGGCGCCCGACGCCGTGGACAGCTCCTCGAACGCGTGGTCGACCTCGGCGATCGTGAGACTCGACTCCGCGGCATGGGCGATGTCGAGTGACGACAGCCCGCGCCAGCCCACCCCCAGTCGCCCCTGCCGCGGGGAGGCGAGCAGGAGACCCACGAGCGCGGGCACGACGGCCTCGTCCGCACCGCGCAGCAGCTCGGCGATCGCGTCGATCTTGGCGAGGCGCGACGAGGTGGACGCGACCTTCTCGGTCGTGGTGACGAGCTCGGAGAGCAGCATCCCCGCATCATGCCACCGGCCGCGGACACCGCGGAAGGAGCTTGACACCGCCCGCCCTGGGGCGGGGTC
Organism: Microbacterium sp. K35; assembly: GCF_004794375.1. Taxonomy (NCBI): domain Bacteria; kingdom Bacillati; phylum Actinomycetota; class Actinomycetes; order Micrococcales; family Microbacteriaceae; genus Microbacterium; species Microbacterium sp. K35. The sequence goes on from NZ_SSDM01000132.1 coordinate 2,801, forward strand.
GCTCGTTCAGCGCCCGCGGAACTTCGGCCTGCGCTTCTCCTGGAACGCGGCGAAGCCCTCGCGGTAGTCGTCGGTGTCGCACAGGGCAGCCTGCGCCGCGTTCTCGATGCCGACCGCGTCCCACAGCGTCAGCCTCTCGTCGCGGATCCGCGCCACGAGCTCCTTGCTCGCCAGGAACGCTGCCGTCGCGCCCCGGGCGGCAGCGGCGGCGGCCTCCGCGGTCGCCGACACCACCTCGTCGTCGGGGAACACGCGGGAGAACAGGCCCGACTGCACGGCCTCGGTTCCGCTCATCAGGCGCCCGGTATAGATGAGGTCGAGCGTCTTGTGCGCGCCGAGCCGGTCGAGGAACAGCGCGTGACCACCGGAGTCGAGCGTGGCCCCCAGGGCCGCGAACGGGGAGCCGATCTTCGCGGACTCGCCCACGTACACCACGTCGGTCGCGATCAGCAGCCCGAGTCCGACGCCCAGACAGGCCCCGTGCGCGACCGCGAACGTCGGTGCGGGGAACCGCGCCATGCGCTGCAGCAGCGGGGTCACCGCGCCGCCGAGGTAGCCGAGCACATCGTCGTCGCGCGGGTCGACCGCCGAGATGTCGCGACCGGCGCAGAACGCCCTGCCCTCGCCGCGCAGCACGAGCGCCCGCACCCCGGCGTCCTCCGCCGCGTCGTAGGCGGCGTCGAGCTCGTCCAGCGCGGTCTCGTCGAGGGCGTTGAGCTTCGCGGGCGCGTTCAGGACGACCGTGGCGACGTCGTCGGCGATGGTGAGGTCGATCATGGGGCCCTCCGGATCAGACGTCGTAGTCGACGACCAGGCGGTCGCTCGTGGGGTGGGACTGGCACGTCAGCACGTAGCCGCGCTCGAGCTCGTCGGGTTCCAGCGCGTAGTTCTCCGTCATGGTGACGCTGCCCTCGATCACCCGCGCGCGACACGTGCCGCACACGCCGCCCGCACACGCGAACGGGGCGTCGGGGCGCACCCGCAGGGCCGCGTTGAGCACCGACTCGCGTGCCGCCACGGGGCTCTCCACCGTCGAGGAGACGCCGTCGAGGTTCACCTCGATGCGCACCGTCTTCTCCCCGGCGCTCACCGTCACGGGGCGCGCGGCCCGCACCGGCTCGTCACCCGTGGTGAACAGCTCGAACCGGATGTGCTCGCGCGGCACGCCCACGTCGGCGAGCACCGCGCGGCACAGGTCGACGAGCGCGAGCGGCCCGCACAGGAACCACTCGTCCACATCGGAGGGGTCGATCAGCGATCCGAGGATCGTGCGCAGCTTGGGCTCGTCGAGGCGGCCGGACAGCACGGGGGCCGTGCGCTGCTCGCGCGACAGCACGTGATGCAGCGTGAGCCGGGTGGGGTAGCGGTCCTTCAGGTCGGCGAGGTCCTCCAGGAACATCACGTCGAGGGTCGAGCGGTTCGTGAACAGCAGCGTGAACCGCGAGGTCCGCGACCGCGTCAGCACCGTGTGCGCGAGAGCCATCAGCGGAGTGATGCCCGATCCGGCGGCGATGCCCACCACGTGCTTCTGGTCGAGGTCGTCGAGCCCCGAGGTGAAGGTGCCCTGCGGGCTCATCACGTCGATGCGGAAGCCGGGGTGTAGACCCGTCTGCGCCCACGTGGAGAAGAGCCCGCCCTCGTCGCGCTTGACCGCCACGCTCAGGCGCGTCGGCCGTCCGTCGGTGCGGTGCTCGGGAGCGCGGCACAGCGAGTACGAACGCCGCACCTCCTCGCCGTCGAGGGTCGTGCGCAGCGCCACATACTGGCCCGGCAGATGGTCGTAGTCGTCGGCGAGCTCGGGCGGCACCGTGAAGGTGACCTCGACGGAATCCTCGGTCAGCGGACGCACGTCCTCGACCTCGAGCGTGTGGAACCGCGCGCGCGTGCGCTCGCGGGAGGCGGGTGCGGCGGCCGCGGGCGGCGTCGCCCGCGCGGGGGAGAACAGCGACATCAGTGCACCTTGAAGTGGTCGAAGGGTTCCAGGCACGCGCGGCACTCGTACAGCGCCTTGCACGAGGTCGAGCCGAAGCGCGACACCTCACGGGTGTCGAGCGAGCCGCAGCGCGGGCACCGCACGCTCAGCGCGAGCCGGATCGGCCCCGACGACACCGCGGCGCGGCCGCTGGGCGGGGCGATGCCGTACTCCCGGAGCTTCTGCGCGCCGGCGTCGCTCATCCAGTCCGTGGTCCACGCGGGGGACAGCACGAGCCGCACCTCGACCTGCGCCCAGCCCGCCGCGGTGAGCGCCAGCACGACGTCGTCGCGGATGGTGTCCATCGCCGGGCAGCCGCTGTACGTCGGGGTGATGTCGACCCGCACCGTGTCGCCGTGCACCTCGACCGCGCGCAGCACGCCGAGGTCCTCGATCGTGAGCACGGGCACCTCGGGATCGGGCACGGCCGCGGCGATCCGCCACGCCTCGGCCCGCGACCCGGCCGCTGTGCCGGTCACCACGACGCCCCCGGGTGCCGTCGCGCCAGCACCTGCATCTCGGCGAGGAGGTGGCCCAGCGGGGTCGCATGAGCGCCGCGGCGGCCGCCCGCCGACGAC
>NZ_SSDM01000133.1:0-34803 GCF_004794375.1 Microbacterium sp. K35
ACCGTCGCCGACATCGACGGCGACGCGGCGCGGGCCCTCGCGGCGGAGGTGGGCGGGGAGGCGTGGCAGGTGGACCTGTCCGACGTCGCCGCGCTCGCCGAGGCGCGGATCGACACCGACATCCTCGTGAACAACGCGGGCGTGCAGCACGTCAGCCCCATCGAGGAGTTCGATCCGGAGCGGTTCTCGTTCCTCCTGCGGCTGATGCTGGAGGCGCCGTTCCTGCTGATCCGGGCCGCCCTCCCCGGCATGTACGAGCGAGGGTTCGGGCGGGTGCTGAACGTGTCGAGCGTGCACGGCCTTCGGGCCTCGCCGTTCAAGGCGGCGTATGTCGCGGCCAAGCACGGGCTGGAGGGCCTGTCGAAGGTCACGGCGCTGGAGGGCGCGGCCCACGGGGTGACGAGCAACTGCCTGAATCCGGGCTACGTGCGCACGCCGCTGGTGGAGAAGCAGATCGCGGATCAGGCGCGGCTGCACGGCATCGCGGAGGACGAGGTGCTGGAATCGGTGCTGCTCACCGAGTCCGCGATCAAGCGGCTGGTGGAACCGGAGGAGGTCGCGGCGCTCGCGCTGTGGCTCGCGGGCGACGCGGCGGGCATGATCACCGGAGCAAGCCACACGATGGACGGCGGCTGGTCGGCGCGCTGACGCGCAGGCGCGTCAGGGGCGTGTGACCTCGGCGAGCACCGTCGTGCGCAGCCAGTCGGCGTAGCGGGCGGGCGTCCACCCGGACTGCGCGACCAGCTGCTGGTAGCTCTCGGGCGACAGCAGGAACGACAGGGCATCGGCGGTCGCGTCGGTGTCGGTGGCCGCGGGGGCGATGCCGCGCCGCACCAGCTCCGCCACGAACCCGCGGTAGTCCGCCGCCCGGTTCTCCAGGATGCGGCGGAGCGCTTCGTCGACGACGGGGTCGGACAGCGCGGCCCCGAGCAGGACGGTCCACAGGCCGTGCCCGCGCTGGTTGGCCGTGGTGATCTGCGCGAGCACGCCGTCGAGGAACGCGTCGTCGGGCAGGTCGAGCAGTCCGGAGGCGACCTCCGTCTCCACGAGTGACTCCGCGGCCTCCGACCCGGAGAACGTCACCTCGAACGCGGCGATCAGCAGCTCGGCCTTCGCCGCGGTGGTCTTCACGGTCTCGGCCGACACCCCGGCCTCGCGGGCGATGGCCGCGATGGTGGTCGCCTGGTAGCCCTGCGACGCGAAGAGCCGGGCGGCCGCGGCGACGATGCGCGCTCGCGTCTCCTGGGCCTGGCGGGTGCGCAGGGCGGACGTGTAGGCACGCGGGGCGGCTTCAGCCATTGACTTTCCTCAAAGGGTGATGAATACTTCGACGGTACAGTCAATCCTAACCGAAGGCACGCCATGTCCAGCTACCTCCTCACCTGCACTCCCGCTCACGGGCACGTGCTGTCCCTCCTGCAGGTCGCCCGGCACCTGGTCGACGCCGGGCACGAGGTCGGATTCCTCACCAGCGCCCGCTACGCCGACCGGGTGCTGGCCAGCGGCGCCCGCTTCCTTCCGCTGCCGCCCGAGGCCGACGTCGACCTCGACGACGCCGACGGCGCGTTCCCCGAGCGTGCGGGTCTCACCGGCCCCGCAGCACTCCGGTTCGACATGAGCACGCTGTTCGTGCGGCCCGGTGCCGCCCAGCTCGCGGCCGTGCGCGCCGAGCTCGCCTCCCGTCGCATCGACGCCGTCCTCACCGAGCCGCTCTTCGTCGGGGGTGCGCTGCTGCAGCTCCTGCCCGCGGCCGAGCGGCCGCCCGTGATCGCGCTCGGGATCTTCCCCCTCGGAGCTCGCAGCGTCGACACCGCGCCGTTCGGGCTGGGCGTCACCCCGATGCGCGGGCCGCTGGGGCGCCTGCGCAACGCGGCCCTGCGGCTCGTCGCCGAGCGCGCGATCTTCGGCGGGGTGCAGCGGGATGCCGACGACATGGCGCGGCAGACCGTCGGCCGCGACCTCGGCGGCTTCGTGCTGGACTGGGCGGGACGCACCGACGCCTACGTGCAGTTCACGGTGCCCGAGTTCGAGTATCCGCGCGGTGACCTCCCCGACACGGTGCACTTCGCCGGACCGCTGCCCACGACCGCGTCCGACGCCCCGCTGCCGGGCTGGTGGGACGACCTCGACGGCGACCGCCCGGTCGTGCACGTCACCCAGGGCACCATCGCGAACTCCGACTTCACCCAGCTCGTGCTGCCCGCGGTGCACGGGCTCGCGCCGTCCGACCTGCTCGTGGTGGTGACGACGGGCGGGCGCCCGAGGAACAGCCTTCCCGCCGACCTGCCGGAGAACGTGCGGGTGGCGGAGTACCTGCCGTACGACCGGCTGCTGCCGAAGATCGACGCGCTGGTCACCAACGGCGGGTACGGCGGCGTGCAGCAGGCCCTCGCCCACGGGGTGCCGATCGTCGTCGCCGGCCAGACGGAGGACAAGGTGGAGGTCTCGGCGCGCGTGGGCTGGTCGGGCGCCGGCGTGAACCTCCGCACCAACACCCCGGCGTCCGCCCAGATCGCCGCGGCCGTGCACCGCGTGCTGGCGCAGCCGTCGTTCCGCGTGGCGGCGGAGCGCATCGGCACGTCGATGCGCTCGGCCGATGCGTGGTCGACCCTGGATGGGGTGCTCGACCGGGTGACGCGGTCGTGGCCGGCGCGGGAGACCGTCGCGGAGAGCTGAGCGAGCGGTCCATTCCGGCGCATGGACGCAACAGGACGCAACGTCGACCGGTATACCATCCTGGGCAGGCGCCTCCCGGTGTCAGTCCCCAGCTGACCTGGCGGGCGCGACGGCATCGCCGTCATGCGGAGGGAACGTCGGAATTCCTTTCGATCCCGAGGGGGGATGGGGTGGGAGTCGATCCCCAGACGACACCCACCCCCACTTCGGACGCGGTCAGCTCCAGCGCGTCAGCAACCAGAACGCCGCGAAGCCGATCACCACGATCAGGGGAAGCCACGTCCCGGTGCGCTTGAGGCGTCGTCCCTGCGGCGCGACGCCCGGCGGCGGAGTCAGCAGGCCGACCGGCGGAGCGAACGGCAGTGCGTGCCCGCCGGAGGATCCCGCCGTGACGGGCGGCGTCCCCTGCGCAGCCAGCCGATCGTCGCGCCATCGCGCCCACTGGTCGAACTTCGTCAGCAGCGCGCCGACCGCGCCGAACAGCCACGCCCACGTCGCCGGATCCAGCGTCGACGCCTTGCGCTGCGTGTACAGGAACAGCCAGTCGTCGACGATCTCCACGTCGAGCTGTGCGGCGTTGTCGATGAACCGCGCCATGATGTCGGGCGTGAAGAGGTAGAGCGCATCCTGCTCGTAGCCCTCGGGGCAGTACAGGGTGAAGTGCCGGTCGAAGTCGCCCTCGAGCGACAGCCGCTGCGCCCGCTGGAACGACGCCGGCAGGTTGGAGCCGAAGCCGTTGTTGCCCGTCGCGTCGAGCACGATGTTGGGCAGCGGCACGTCGAGCTTCACGGCCACGTAGCCCCAGCGGTAGGTCGTGGAGTTCTTCCCCGACTGCACCGTGTACTGGTAGTTGCCGAACTCCACGAACCGAGGGTGGCTGCCGCGCACCAGGTCCGTGGCGAGGCGCGACCGGCCCAGCTGGAAGATCATGCCGGGCAGCGGCGGGTCGTCCACGCGCGGCTCGTACGTCATGCCGTTGGCCTGGGCGAAGCGGTGCAGCCGGTAGCGGGTGGCCTGACCGTTGCGCACGGCCATCCAGATGAGCACGCCGACCGCGGCCGCGAGCAGCACGATCAGCACGAGCGGGATCGCGGCCGCGCCGGGGGATCCGGTGGATGCGGCCAGGCTCAGCACCACCGTGAACAGGATGGGCAGCATCACCAGCCCGGCGATCGACACGGCGACGATCGCGATGATGGAGGACACCGCCATGCCCGATGTGCGCCGCGACCGCAGCTCGGCGGCGAAGGCGCGCACGGCGGCCGGGTCGACCGGTTCCGTGAGGGGACGGGCGTCGAAGCTCGGCGCCGGAGCGGGCGCCGTCACCGGTTCACCTCGTCGGCGTCCCACGTGAGGTCGGCGCCCTCGCGCAGGGCCAGCGCCTCCAGCCGCTCGTCCGTGCAGATCGCGCGGATGAGCTCGGGCGAGCCCGCGACGATCGTCGAGTCGAAGTCGATCTCCGAGACCATGACCCAGGCGCGGTCGTCGGGCCACAGCAGGCTCGGACTCTGCGCCGACGGCGGGAACCCGTGCTCCTCGGCGGCGAGGTCGCGCCACGGCGCCCGCAGGACCCAGTCCGGATCGGCGAACTCCGATGCTCCGGCGGTGAACGGCACGTGGTCGCGCTGGGGGAGCCGCAACCGGGGCCCCTCCGAGATCTCGCGTGACAGGATGCCCTCCTGCCAGGTGGGCTTGCGGAAGCCGTTGTTGAACGGATCGTGGGTGCTGCGCTCCAGCATCGCCCGGTGGTGGGGGTCGTCGTCGAACCCGAGGAACGCGCGCGACGGCGTCTGTCCGAAGAAGCCGACCAGTCCACCCCATCCCTCCCACAGCGCCGCGACCCCCGCGTCGGGTGTCGCGGTGTGCGCGGCCAGGTGGCCCGCCAGCACGGACAGCAGGTCGGGGTCGAGCTCCCCCTCCGCAGGGGCGTTGTACTCGCGCCCGTCCGGGCCGATCCGGGTGCGCCAGTCGCCGTCGACCGGGGTGCGCACGATCCGCTGCCACTGTGCCAGTGCGTGCATCGTGGTGCCGAAGACCGCGGCGGTGTCGGCCCAGGTCACGCGCTCGCCGGAGAACTGTGCGTCGAGCCGGCGGCGCTCGGGTTCCGGCAGGCGCTCCCACTCGTCGGGGGTGGGGTACGGGCGGTCGGGCAGGGAGCGCACGACCCCCGGATGGAACACGCGCGCGTAGGCGGGGAACCCGCGCGGCACCACGCCGTGCATGCTCGCGGTCACGTCGTCGTCGAGGCGGTCGCGCAGCCAGGCGCCGGGGCTCGGGTCGGCCATCCACTCCATGCGACCCACGGTACCGGCCGGGCCCGGGCGCCCGGCCTCCCGCGCGGCGGCGTCTGCGGCATCCTCCATAATCGAGGGGTGACTGCGACTGCGACCCTTCCCTCCCTCGACGGCCGACGCTTCCGCATGGTGTCGTCCACCACCTCCGCCGTCGACCCCGACGCCCCCAGCATCTTCGAGTACTTCGAGCGCGACGGCGCCATCTGGGGCGGGTACGAGGGCGACACGGTCACGTTCGGCAAGTTCGTCGGAACCCGCACGGCCGACACCATCTGGGTGTCGTTCGTGCACGTGCTCAAGACCGACGGCACCGTCGTCACCGGCGACGGCGAGAGCGAGCTTGAGCTCACCGACGACGGCCGCATCCGCCTCGTCGAGCACTACGAGATGCACGGCCTGCCGCAGCTGAGCGTGGTCGAGGAGATCCCCGCCGCCTGACCCGGGTCGGCGGGGCGGCCTCGTAAGCGCCGATGTCAGCTAGCGTGTTACACGTGACGAACAAGAGCAAGCAGCTCGGGATTTGCCAGGTGGCGAGTGGCGGAGGCGGAGGAACGTGCACGATCGCGAACTCGTACACCGTGAGCACTCACATTGATGCATCATTCGGTCTCTCAACCGCGACGGTAGCCGCGGGCATCGGTATCAGCGAAGACAAGACGGTCACGAGTTCCATTCAATGGACGTCGCCGGTTGCACCCGCGGGAGCCTCCTATAAAGCTTGGGCTGTCGGCACCCGAGTGACCTATCAGATCCAGAAGTGGAAGCTGACCAAGGCGCACGGGAGGTCCGCGCAGACGCTTCTATCGACGAGTCGTGTGCTGACGGCTTTCAGCCCCGTCCCGGGCTTCACGGTTGGTCAGTGACTCGTGGCAAGGAAATCGAGGAGGTTCGCGCGGCTCGGCGCCTGGGTGCTTGCCGTCGCCACACTGTCGATGGGGATCTTCTTCACCGTTTCGAGAACCGTGAGCGTAGCCTCACCGGCGCCCGGGGCGACGGAGTCCTTCGAGATCCATCCGGTCGACGTGACCGGGGTCGGGCTCGCTCTTCTCGTGGTGGGTCTCGTGATCCTCGCTGCGCTGCTCATCCTCGAGGGATACGGCCGGAGCGACACCGAGCGCTGACCCCGGGTCAGCGGGGCGGGAGGGTGTCGCGGCCGGGGGAGGCGGGTGTCCAGCGGGTCATGCCGAGCGGCACCTCGGTGTCGCGCTCCGGGAGGTCGGCGGGCAGCAGGTAGGGGCGGCGGACCACCTCGTCGAGCACCACGACGCTGACCACGGTGCGCACCTCGGGCAGCTGCGCGATCACCCCGGTGGAGAACTCGTGCACCCCGCTGACGTCGACCGCGCGGATCAGCAGCATCGCGTCGTGCTCGCCCGTGGTGATGGCGCACCACTCCACGTCGGGCATCTCGATGATGCGCTCCCGGAACGAGGCCCAGGCCTGCGGCATGACCGTGACGAACACGAGCGCGCCGATCGACAGTCCGGCCTTGGCGTGATCGACGCGGGCGCTGAAGCCGGTGATGACGCCGTCGTGCACCAGGGACTCGACCCGGGTGTACGCGCTGGCGCGGGAGATGCCGACCTTCTCGGCCAGTGCGGCGATCGAGACGCGACCGTTATCACGCAGCACATCGAGGATTCTGTACGCCGTCTCATCCAGTGGGGCGGCACTTCGTCCAGAAAGCTTCGACGGATCCGCATCCTTGCTGGACATATTGCTCCTGACATCCGAGGTTCTGGACAAAGCGTGCCGATGTGACCCGCACTTGCTGGACACATCGTCGCATATGATGCGAATCTGATCACCGGTCGTCCACATCGGACATCACCGGAACCCGAATGTACTCCTCGCCCTTGGAGGCCCTCATGTCGTCACGCCGTTTCACGCCGGTCATCGCGCTCGGAGCCGTCGCGCTCCTGGCGCTCGCGGGTTGCTCGGGAGGGAACTCGGCGAACAACTCCGACGCGTCCCAGGGCTCCGACTCGCTCGTCATCGACACCGCGTTCTCGATCGAGACCGCCGACCCTGGTCACACCTACGACCCGACCGGCAATATGATCGCGAAGGCCCTGTACGAGACCCTCGTCGACTTCGAGGGCTCCGACGTCTCCACGCCGGTCCCCGGTCTCGCCTCGTGGGAGCAGAACGACGCCGCGACCGAGTTCACCTTCACGCTCGAGGGCGACCGCGTCTTCTCCGACGGCTCGCCCGTCGAGGCGAAGGACGTCGTGTTCTCGCTGCAGCGCATCCAGGGCATGGAAGACGCCAAGCCCAACTTCCTGCTCGGCGGCCTCACCATCACCGAGGTCGACGACAAGACCATCCGGTTCACGTCCGAGACCCCGCTGCTGCAGCTCCCGGCCATCCTCGCGAACCCGGCCCTCGGCATCGTGAACTCCGACGTGGTGATCGAGAACGGCGGCGCGATCGACGGCACCGACTCGGCACAGGAGTTCCTCGACGGCGAGTCCGCGGGCTCCGGGCCGTTCGTGCTCGACACGCTCGACCTCAGCTCGCAGGTGGTCCTGAAGAGCAACGACGAGTACAACGGCGACGAGAAGTCGGCCTACAGCCGCGTGGTGGTGCGCAACGTGTCGGAGAGCGCCACGCAGCTCGCCAACCTCAAGGGCGGCGACTCGATGGTCGCGATGGACCTCAACGGCGACCAGGTCGCGGGCCTCGGCGACGACATCACGGTCGACTCGGTCCCGTCGGGCCAGACCATCTTCCTGCTGCTGAACCAGTCGCCCGCCGTAGCCGGCGAGCTGGCCAACGTGAAGATCGCCGAGGCGATCCGCTACGCGCTCGACTACGACGCGCTGCTCGAGCTCGCCGGTGCGGGCGCCGTGCAGGCGACGGGCGTGATCCCGCCCGGATTCGAGGGTGCACTCGACGGCGGCGTGGAGCAGGACCTCGACAAGGCGAAGGCCGCGCTCGCCGAGGCCGGCTACACCGGCCAGACGCTGAAGCTGCAGTTCCCGAACGACTACCCGGTCGGCGGCGTGGAGTTCACCCCGCTCGCGGAGCGCGTGCAGGCGCAGCTCGAAGACGCCGGCATCACGGTCGAGCTCGCCCCGGCACCGTTCGCGACCGAGCTCGACGCGTACGTCAACGGCACCGAGGGCTTCGGCCTGTGGTTCTGGGGTCCGGACTACGCCGACTCGGCGAACTTCCTCCCCTTCGCTCCCGGTCTGAAGGTCGGCCTGCGCGCCGGCTGGGCGGCCGAGGCCAACCCGGAGATCGCGGGCATCGCGGCGGGTGCCGCGAGCGCCACCGACCCCGCGCAGCGCGAGGCCGCGTTCACCGAGTTCGCCGAGGCGATGCAGGAGCAGGGTCCGTTCGTGCCGCTCATCGTCCCCGGCCGCAACATCTCCTCCGCGAGCGACGTGACCGGTGCCGTGTACAACTCCGTGTGGGAGATGGACATCGCCGAGATCGCCCCGGCCGGCTGAACGGACCTTCCATGACGACAGTGGCCGTGCAGAGGCAGGCGCAGCGGCGCCGTTCGCCTCTCGTCGGATACCTGCTGCGGCGGGCCGGGACCTCCCTGCTCCTGTTGGTGGGCGTGACGATCGTCACGTTCGCGCTCACCAACCTGGTGCCGGGAGACCCGGTCTCGGCCGCCCTCGGTGAGGGCGCGTCGCAGAACCCGGCGACGCGCGAGGCGTTCATCAAGGCGAACGGACTCGACCAGCCACTGTTCGTGCAGTACTTCATCTATATGGGGAACCTGCTCCGCGGGGACCTCGGCACGTCGCTGGTGACCGGACGCCCGGTCACCAGCGACCTCGCCACCGCGGTGCCCGCGACGATCGAGATCGCGATCGGGGCGATCATCGTCAGCCTCGCGGTCAGCATCGTGCTCGGCACGCTCGCCGCCTACCGCCGGGGCCTCGTCACCGACCAGGTCATCCGCGTGGTCACCCTCGTCGGCCTCAGCGTCCCCACCTTCTGGCTCGCGCTGGTCAGCTTCTACGTCTTCTTCCTGGAGCTGCGCATCGCGCCGGGCTCGGGTCGCATCTCGCCGTCGATCACCCCGCCGCCGCGCGTGACCGGGCTCTACACGGTCGACTACCTGCTCAACGGCGACGGCGTCGGCTTCTTCGATGCGCTCGCCCACCTCGCCCTTCCCGTCATGGTGCTCTCGCTCGTGACCATCGGCCTGCTCACCCGGTTCATCCGCACGTCGGTGCTGGAGGTGCTGGGCAGCGACTACGTGCGGGCCGCCCGCGCCAAGGGCCTCCCGGCCATGCGCGTCATCCTCGACTACGTGCTCCGTGGAGCCTCGCTGCCGATCCTCACCGTGGTGGGCGTCGCGTTCGGGGCCCTGCTGTCGGGCACCGTGCTCGTGGAGTCGGTGTTCGCGTGGCCGGGCCTGGGCACGTACGCCTACAACTCCGCCGCGAACCTCGACCTGCCCGGCATCATGGGCGTCGGCCTGGTCGTCGGCATGATCTATCTCCTCATCAACTTCATCGTCGACCTGCTCTACGGCGTGCTCGACCCGAGAGTGAGGATCGCATGAGCCGCATCGACGCCGCCGCCGGCCCCTGGCGCTTCCGCTCCCGCTGGCCCCGCGCCTGGCGCACCCCGCTCGGCATCATCGGCACCGTGATCGCGGCGGCCTGGATCGTCATCGCCTTCACGGCGCAGTGGTGGGTGCCGTACCCGCCGAACGCGCAGGTGCTGCCGCGACTGCAGGAGCCGGGCATCGACACGATCCTCGGCACCGACGGCAACGGCCGCGACATCTTCTCGCGACTGATGACCGGAGCGACGGTGAGCCTGCCGCTCGCGCTCATGCTCGTGATCGCGGCGATGATCATCGGCACGCTGATCGGCGCCGTCGCGGGCTACTTCGGCCGCGCGGTCGACGAGACGCTGATGCGCATCACCGACCTCTTCATGGCGTTCCCGACCGTGATCCTCGCGATGGTGGTCGCCGCGTCGCTCGGCCCGTCGCTGTTCAACGCGGTGATCGCGGCGATCGTGGTGTCGTGGCCGCAGTACGCCCGCGTCACCCGCAGCATCGTGCTCGGCCTGCGCGGACAGAACTACGTGATCGCCGGACGCCTGCTCGGCCACTCGCCGCTGCGGACCCTGTTTGTGGACATCCTCCCCAACATCGCCGGGCCCGTGCTCGTGCTCGCCACGCTCGACATCGGCGCCGCGATCCTGCTGCTCTCCGGCCTCTCCTTCCTCGGCCTCGGCGCGCAGCCGCCCACCGCCGAGTGGGGGTCGATGATCTCGGGGGCCATGCAGAACTTCGACGCCTGGTGGCTCGGGGTGTTCCCCGGTCTCGCGATCCTCACGGTCGTGCTGGCGTTCAACTTCCTCGGCGATGCGATGCGCGACGTGCTCGACCCGACCGCCGAGGTCACGCACGAGAAGGAGGCCGACCACCAGGCCTCCGCGACGGGGGTGCCCGCATGACCGCCGCGCTGAGCATCCGCGATCTCACGGTCGACATCGGCCGTCCGCTCGTGAAGGGCGTGTCGCTCGAGCTCGAGGCCGGGCGCATCCACGGCCTCGCGGGCGAGTCGGGCTCCGGCAAGACCCTCACCTCGCTCGCGGTGCTCGGGCTGCTGCCGCGGCAGGCCCGCACGGGCGGCTCGATCACCCTCGCGGGGGAGGAGCTGCTCGGCCTGAAGCGCCGCGGCCTCAATCGCATCCGCGGGAAGCGCATCGCGATGGTGTTCCAGGACCCGTCGGCGTCGCTGCACCCGCAGCTCCCGGTCGGCCGCCAGCTCACCGACCACATGCGCGTGCACCTCGGCCTCACGGGCGCCGCGGCGCGCGAGCGGGCGGTGGAGCTGCTGCAGACCGTGCAGGTGCCGAACCCGGCCGAGGCGCTGAAGCGCTACCCGCACCAGTTCTCGGGCGGGCAGCGGCAGCGCATCGCGATCGCGTGCGCCCTGGCGTGCGACCCCGAGGTGCTGCTGGCGGACGAGCCCACCACGGCGCTCGACGTCACGGTGCAGGCCGGCATCCTGCAGCTGCTGCGCGACCTCGCCATCGAACGGAACCTCGCCGTGCTGCTCGTGACGCACGACCTCGGCGTGATGAGCGCGATCGCCGACACCGTCGCGGTCATGAAGGACGGCCGCATCGTGGAGCTCGCCGACCGCGAGACCCTGTTCCTGCACCCGCAGCACGAGTACACGCGGATGCTGCTCGCCGCCCTCCCCGGCTCGCGCATCGAGGCGCCCGCGGTCGACGCGATGGACCAGGTCGATGCGGTCGACCCGATCGAGGAGGATGCGCATGAGTGAGGTCAGCGTCCTCGACGCGCGCGACGTGGTCGTGCGCTACCCGGGCAATCCGCCGGTGATCGCCGTGAACGGGGTGTCGGTCCGCGTCGCCGCGGGGGAGACCGTCGCGCTGGTCGGCGAGTCGGGCAGCGGCAAGTCGAGCCTCGCCCGCGCCGTCGTCGGCATCGAGAAGACCGCCGCCGGCACGGTCGAGTTCCGCGGGGCCCCGGTCGCGCCGCTCGGCATCCGCCGCCGGTCGACCGCCCTGACCGGGATCCAGATGGTGTTCCAGGACCCGTCGACCTCGCTGAACCCTCGCCGACGCATCGGCGACCAGATCTCCGACGGCATCGCCACCGCCCGAGCGCGCGGTGCCGCCGGATCCACCGTGGAGGAGTGGCTCGAACGCGTCGGGCTGCCCGCGAACGTCCGCACCCGCTTCCCGCACCAGTTCTCGGGCGGGCAGAAGCAGCGCATCGCGATCGCCAGGGCCCTGGCCGCGCGGCCCTCGCTGCTCGTGGCGGACGAGCCCATCTCCGCGCTCGACGCCTCGACGCAGACGAGCGTGGCCGGACTGATGCGAGACCTGGTGGCCGAGTCGGGCGCCGGCATGCTCTTCATCTCGCACGACCTCGCCGTGGTGCGCCGCATCGCCGATCGCACCCTGGTCATGTTCGCGGGACGGGTGCTCGAGTCGGGCCCCACGGAGCAGCTGTGGTCCGCGCCGCAGCACCCCTACACGCAGGCCCTGCTCGCGGCCATCCCCGAGCCGGACGGCGCCGGCCGCATCCCCGACGCCCCCTCCACGGACGACCGCGCCGTGTGGGCCGAGGTCCCGCCCGTCGCCTACTGACGCGGGGCCGGACGGCGAAGGGCCGGGGCGCATGCCCCGGCCCTTCGTGTCATCCCCGGATCACACCGGGGCGACGATGTCCTGCTTCACGTCCCACTCGGTGATCTCCATCGCGATCTCCAGCGACTGGCCCTCGACGGACGCGGTGCTCTTCGATGCGAGGTTGACGTAGTCGGCGGTGACCTCGAACGCCACGTCGACCGTCGTGCCCTGCTGGTCGACCGAACCGGTGATCAGGAACACCTTCTGGCCGAGGCGCTCGCCGGTGCCGCTCACGGTGAAGTCGCCTGCGAGGGCCTCGGCCGCGGCGGCGGGGTCCATGGCGGCGACGTCGGCCGCGCTCGTGCTGAGGCCCGCGATGATCGGGTCGCTGGAGTCCGGGTCGGCCGGCTGCCAGTCGCTCGACGGCGACTTGACCCACACGTCGTCGCCGATCGCGACGATCGAGCCCATCGGCGAGATCGACTCGAGGGCGTCCTCGGAGGGGTTCACGCGGGCGGTGCTCTCCATGCCCAGCACGCTCGTCTTGGCGGCGTAGCCCGCGGAGTCGGCCATCGCGTCGGCGATGCACGTGCCGAGCGCCGTGCCGTCGACGGTCGCGCCCTCGGCCAGCTCGGGGCAGTCCGTGGCCGCTGCGTCGGCCTCCTGCGATGCGGCCGTGCTCGGCTTCGCGTCGGCCGGCTTGTCCGATCCGCCCGCCGAGCATCCGGTGAGCATGACGGCGGCGGCGAGAACGACGCCGACCCCCCACTTGTTGACGCGCATGGCGCCCCCCTCCAGTCATGTGCCCGATGACGGTCATCGGGCACGCCCTCCAGCATGCCAAGCCGCGGGCCGATCGGTGGGAGGCGGCTCGGAGGAATGTCCGCTAGACTGTCGAGGTTGTCTGCCTTCCGGCACCCACTCGGGTTCCACGGGCGGGCACGTGCACACACCCTCCTGCTCCCGGGAAAGTCCCGAGAGCCGTTCTAGTCCGAAGGAGGTGGGTAAGTGACGCACCAGTACGAACTCATGGTCATTCTGACCCCCGAGATCGACGAGCGCCAGGTCGCCCCGACGCTCGACAAGTTCCTGAAGGTCATCACCAACGATGGTGGCTCGATCGAGAACGTCGACATCTGGGGCAAGCGCCGTCTGGCCTACGAGATCCAGAAGAAGACCGAGGGCATCTACGCCGTCGTCAACTTCACCGCGACCAGCGCCGCCACGCAGGAGCTCGACCGTCAGCTCAAGCTGAACGAGCAGATCATGCGCACCAAGGTCTTGCGCGCGGAAGAGGCTCAGGCGATGATCGCGTCCGAGGCCAAGCGCTCCGAAGAGAAGGCTGCCCGCAAGGCCGCCAAGGCTGCGAAGGCCTAAGTCTCATGGCCGGCGAAACCGTCATCACCGTGGTGGGAAACCTCACGGCCGACCCCGAGCTGCGGTACACGCAGAACGGGCTGCCGGTGGCGAACTTCACCATCGCATCGACGCCGCGCAACTTCGACCGTGCCGCGAACGAGTGGAAGGACGGCGAAGCGCTGTTCCTCCGCGCGTCGGTCTGGCGCGAGTTCGCGGAGCACGTGGCGGGCTCGCTGACCAAGGGCATGCGCGTGATCGCGCAGGGCCGTCTGCGTCAGCGTTCCTACCAGGACCGCGAGGGCAACCAGCGCACCGCGATCGAGCTGGAGGTCGACGAGATCGGCCCCTCGCTGCGGTACGCGACCGCGCAGGTCACCCGTGCGGCCTCGAGCGGTGGCGGTGGCGGGCAGTCCCGTCCGCAGCAGCAGCAGGTGTCGGAGGAGCCGTGGTCCACGCCCGGCTCGTCGACCAGCGCCGACGCCTGGAGCACTCCGGGCAGCTTCGGCGACGACACCCCGTTCTGATCAATTCTCCGGATGCGCGCGAGCGCGCAGCGTCCGATCATCATCACTAAGGAAAGAGCAATGGCTGGAAAGTCGAGCGGCGACCGCCGCAAGCCGCGGAAGGGCGCGAAGAACGCCGCCCCCGCGAAGTCCATCCGGGTCGGTGTCATCGATTACAAGGATGTCGCCACCCTCCGCAAGTTCGTCTCGGAGCGCGGCAAGATCCGCGCCCGTCGCATCACCGGTGTGTCGGTGCAGGAGCAGCGTCTGATCGCCACGGCGATCAAGAACGCCCGCGAGATGGCGCTCCTGCCCTACGCTGGCGCCGGCCGGTAAGGGGTTACTGAGATGGCAAAGCTGATTCTCACGAACGAGGTCGCCGGGCTGGGTAGCGCCGGTGACGTGGTCGAGGTCAAGAACGGGTACGCCCGCAACTACCTCATCCCGCAGGGTTTCGCGACCGCGTGGACGCGCGGTGGCGAGAAGCAGGTCGCGTCGATCCAGGCCGCACGCCAGGCGCGTGCGATCCACGACCGCGACGAGGCCGTGGCCCTGAAGAACTCGCTGGAGGCCGCCAAGGTGCGCCTCGCGGTCAAGGCCGGCAAGGAGGGTCGTCTCTTCGGCTCGGTCAAGACCGCCGACGTGGCCGACGCGGTCGAGGCCGCCGGTCTCGGTGCGATCGACAAGCGCAAGGTGCACATCACGTCGCCCATCAAGGCGACCGGTGAGCACGAGGCGACCGTGCGTCTGCACGAGGACGTCACCGCGGTCATCACGCTGCAGGTCGTCGCCGCCAAGTAAGGCACGTCTGTCGAACGCCCTCCGTCCTCCGGGACGGGGGGCGTTCGTCGTTCTCCGGCCGCGACGCGTTCGGTGATCTTGGATCCAGAATGCAGAGTTTGAGGGCTTCGATCCGATAGCCTCTGACCCATGGTGAAGTCAGGGGACGCGGCCGCGTCTGCGAAGGATCGCGCCGATGCGCTGCAGAAGCTCGCCCAGCGACACGGGGCCGGGTATCGGTCGGTCGGCGCGATGGCGTACGACATCATCCGCGACGCGATCCTCGATGGCACGCTCCCGCCCGGAATGAAACTGCGCCAGGAGACCCTCGCCGAATCGATCGGCATCTCCCGCCTCCCGATCCGCTCCGCCCTCATCCAGCTCGAGGCCGACGGGCTCGTGGTGTTCCACGCCCGCCGCGGCGCGATGGTGCGGGCGCTGTCCACGGAGGAGGCCGGGGAGGTCTACCACCTGCGCATGCTGCTCGAGAAGGAGGCGCTGCGCCTGGCGATGGCGGAGATCACGCCCGAACGGGTCGAGCGCCTGCGGGAGCTCGCGAAGACCGCCGACGACATCTCCGAGGGCGGCGAGTTCGTCGAGGCGCGCACCGAGTTCTACGCCACCCTGTACGACGCGCAGGCCCGCCCGCTGCTGTGGGAGATGATCGAGCAGCTGCGGCTCAAGCTCGGGCGCTACGTGCTGGGGTGGCGGCTGGGGCCCGCGGGCTCGCACGACCACTCGCACACCGAGCTCGTCGACGTGGTCGCGGCCGGCGACGCGAAGAAGGCGCTGGGCGTGCTGGAGGCCCACCTGACCCAGGTGCGCGACGGCGTGATCGCCCTGCTCGACGACGCGGCCGCGGAGGGCGCGGACAACTCCTGACGCGGCGCACGACTCGCTGCGGGCGACTCCGCCGACACACCGCTCCGCAGGCGCAGGACCGCCCGGGGCTCAGGTGACGGTGCCGCGGCGCGCGAAGCGGGGCTCGCGCCACACCTCGGTCTCCAGCACGTCGTGCAGCACGTCGACCGCATCCCACACGTCGGCGTAGGAGGTGTAGAGCGGGGTGAACCCGAAGCGGATGAGGTCGGGCGCCCGGAAGTCGCCGATGACCCCGCGCTCGATGAGGGCCTGCATCACCGCATAGCCGTCGTCGTGGCGCAGCGACACCTGGCTGCCGCGGCGGGACGACTCGCGCGGTGTGACCGACACGATGCCCCAGCGCTCTGCGAGCCGCGCGTCCACGAGCGACAGGAACAGCTCGGTCAGCCGCAGGCTCTTCTCGCGCAGCAGCTCCAGGTCGACGTCGTCCCAGATGTCGAGGCTCGCCTCCAGTCCCGCGACCGACAGCAGCTGCGGTGTGCCGACGCGGAACCGCTCGATGCCGGGCGCCGGGGCGTAGCCCACCGTGAAGTCGAACGGACGAGCGTGGCCGTGCCAGCCGGTGAGCGCGGGCCGGGCGGCGGCGTGATGGCGGGACGCGGCCCACAGGAACGAGGGTGACCCCGGGCCGCCGTTGAGGTACTTGTAGGTGCAGCCCACCGCGAAGTCGGCCCCGGCGGCGTTCAGGTCGATCGGCAGCGCCCCGGCGCTGTGGCACAGGTCCCACACCACCAGCGCCCCGGCGGCCTGCACGCGGCGCGTGACCTCGGCCAGATCGTGCAGCCGCCCGGTGCGGTAGTCGACCTGGGTGAGCACGACCACCGCCACATGGTCGTCGAGCACGTCGTCGAGCGTGGGGCCGTCGTCGGCGATCAGCCGCCGCTCCAGGGGTTCGCCGCCGCCGAGCAGCTCCTGCACGGCCTCCAGCATGTACAGGTCGGTGGGGAAGTTGCCGCGCTCGGCGACGATCACGCGCCGCCCCGGCCGCATGCGCACCGCCGCGACCACGGCCTGGAAGAGGCTCGCCGACGTGGAGTCGCCGAGCACGACCTCGCCCTCCGCGGCGCCGATCAGCGGGGCGATCCGGTCGCCGACCGTACGCGGCTTCGCGAACCAGCCCGCGTCGTTCCAGCTGCGGATGAGCCCGGTGCCCCACTCCTCGGTGATCACGCGCTGCACGTGCGCCGGGGTGTGCCGGGGGAGCGCGCCGAGGGAGTTGCCGTCGAGGTAGATCACGCCCCCCGGCAGCACGAAGCGGTCGCGGAACGAGCCGAGCGGATCGGAGGCGTCGAGCGCCTCGCAGGTGGCGCGGTCGAGGGCGGTGCGGGTCGTGGCGCTGGGCGGGGTCGTGGTGCTCATGGGGCGGGTCCGTTCGGGTCGTGCGGTCAGCGGCCGAGGAAGCGCAGGGCGTTGTCGCGGAGGATGGCGGTCTTGTCGGCGTCGTCGAGGAAGGCGGAGCGGTGGACGACGTCGCCGACCGGTCGCTCGCCCAGGGGATACGGGTAGTCGCTGCCGACCATCACCTGCGAGGCGCCGAGCGTGTCGACGAGCAGGCGCAGCGCGGCCGGGTCGAACACGACGCTGTCGACGCTGAACCGGTCGAGGTAGGCGGAGGGCGGCTGTGCGCTCACGCCGATCACGTCGGGCCGCTGCCGCCACGCGTTCTCGAAGCGGCCGAGCCAGAACGCGAACGAGCCGCCACCGTGCGCGAACGCGAGCCGCAGCGACGGCGGAACGCGGTCGAACACTCCGCCGAGGATCAGCGCGATGATCGACAGGTGCGTCTCGGCGGGCATGCCCGTGAGCCAGCGGGCCATCCAGCGATCGAGTCGCGGCGAGCCGGCCATGTCCCAGGGGTGCACGAACACGGGGATCCCGCGCCCGGCGCAGTGCTGGAGGAACGTGACGATACCGGCGTCGTCGAGGTCGCGGTCACCGACGTGGTTGCCGATCTCGACCCCGGCGTGACCGGAGGCGATCGCGCGGTCGGCCTCGACGCACGCGGCATCCGGATCCTGCAGCGGCACCTGCGCGAACGGGATGAGCCGATCGGGTGCGGGGGCGCAGATCTCCAGCGCCAGGTCGTTGAAGAGGCGCGCGACCTTCACCGCCTCGTCTCCCGACTTGTCATAGGAGAAGAACAGCGGGGTGGGGGAGACCACCTGCATCTCCACGCCGTCAGCGTCCATGTCGGCCAGGCGCACCTCGGCATCCCAGCAGTCGTCGCCGATGCGACGGAACTCGGACTCGCCGAGCATGATCATCGCCTCGCGCTCGGAGTCCACGCGCAGGGTCGGCCAGAGCCCCGGCCCGACCTGCGTGGACAGGTCGGGCCAGGCGCTCGGCACGAAGTGCGTGTGGACGTCGATCGTGCCCAACGCCGCGTCAGCCCTTGCCGGGATGGACGGTGCCGCACTCGGGGCAGGTGCGCCCCTCCTCGCTGTCGTAGAACTCGCGGAACACCGGCGGCAGGTCCTCCACGATGTCGCGCACCTGCAGCTCGACCTCGTGCACCTTGGTGTTGCAGTTCGGGCAGAACCACGCGAACTTCTCCAGCGTGCCCTCCTCGCGGATGCGCTCGATCACGATGCCGATCGACCCCTCCTCGGGGCGCTGCGGGGAGTGGAACACGTTGCCGGGCAGCAGCCACATCTCGCCCTCGCGGATGTCGATGCGCTGCGGGCCGTCCTCCGTCTGGATGTTCACGTGCATGTTGCCGCGGTACTGGTAGAACCACTCCTCGTACGGATCGAAGTGGAAGTCGGTGCGCTGGTTGGGGCCGCCGACGACCTGCACGATGAAGTCGCCCATCGGCGTCCACGCGGCCTTGTTGTTGACCGGCGGCTTCAGGAGGTGCTCGTTCTCCGTGATCCAGGCGGCGAAGTCGATGACGGGTGGGATGGTGCTCATTTCTCCTCCTCGAGAGTGGCAGGGGTGGTGCGGTCGGGGCGCCTCGCGATCGCCTGGATCTCGAGGCGCAGGTGCGGATGCGGCAGGGCGTGCACGGCGACCGTGGTGCGGGCCGGGCCCTGCTCGTCGAAGTACTCGGCCCAGACGGCGTTGTAGGGGGCGAAGTCGTTCATGTCGACCAGGAACGTCGTGGCCTGCACGAGGTCGTCGAGGTCGCAGCCCGCGGCGGCCAGCACCGCGCGGATGTTCTCGATCACGGCGCGGGTCTGCACCGCGACGTCGAGCCGGGTCGCCCCGAACTCGTCGACCTCGGCGCCCGCGATCGTGTTGTCGGGGCGGCGGCTGGAGGTGCCCGACACGAACACGAGGTCGCCGCTGAGCTTGGCGTGCGGGAAGCGTCCGCGCGGGGTGGCCTTGCCCTCCACGAGGATGCCGCGGGACTCGGTCATGATGCTCCCTTCGGGCCGGACGACGCGGAACCGTCGTCCGTGCGGATCGTGACGCCGCCCAGACCGGTGACCGTCGCCTCGACCACACCGCGGTCGGGCAGGGGAACAGCGGCGGTCGCGGCCCCGGCGAGGAGCACCATGCCCGCCCGCAGCACGAAGCCGTGGCGGGCGCCGAGTCGAGCGGCCGCGAGGACGGCGCGACCGGGGTCGCCGAGGATCGCGGCGGTCGAGCCCGTCGCGGCGATGCGGCCGTCGACCTCGAACCGCACGGCCCGGTTGTCGATGGCGCCCGCGCGGTCGAGCGGCGTCCAGGGGCCGATCGCGTAGGCCGCGGCGGAGGCGTTGTCGGCCACCACGTCGGCGAGGCTGAAGCGGAAGTCGCGGTACCGGGAGTCGATGATCTCCAGGGCGGGGGCGACCGCGGCCACCAGTTCCGACAGCGGCCGGTCGACCGCGGATGCGTCGAGGTCGGCGCGAAGGAGGTAGGCGACCTCGGGCTCGATGCGCGGGTGGATGGCGGACCGCCGCGCGAACACGCCGTCGTCGTCCAGGCGCATGGCATCGGTCAGGGTGCCCAGGATCACGTCGTGCACACCCATCTGCTGCGCCTTGGCCTGACTCGTGAACCCGAGCTTGACCCCGGTGATGTGCTCGCCGCGGGCGACCCGTCGGGCGATGAGGGCGTGCTGCGTGGCGTAGGCCGTGGCGAGGTCGACCTCCTCCGTGGGCGACAGCTGGTTGATGGGCGCGGCCGTGCGCTGGGCGGTGTCGAGGGCGGCGGCGTAGACCGCGTCGGTGCTCATGAGGCCGCCCCCGCGGAACGCGCGGCGACCAGGTCGAGCGCGACATCGACGATCATGTCCTCCTGGCCGCCCACCATGCGCCGTCGTCCGAGCTCGACCAGGATGTCCCGCGCGTCGAGGTCATGCGCCGCGGCCGCGCGCTCGGCGTGCAGCAGGAAGCTGGAGTACACGCCCGCGTAGCCGAGGGTGAGCGTCTCGCGGTCGACGCGCACCGGACGGCGCTGCAGCGGACGCACGAGCTGCTCCGCCGCGTCCTGCAGCGCGAACAGGTCGCACCCGTGCTCCCATCCGAGCAGATCCGCGACGGCGACGAACGCTTCGACGGGGCAGTTGCCCGCTCCGGCGCCCTGGCCCGCGAGCGAGGCATCGACGCGGTATGCGCCGTGCTCGACGGCGGTCACGCTGTTGGCGACGCTCAGCGAGAGGTTCTCGTGCGCGTGGATGCCGATCTGCGTCGCGGGGTCGAGCGCGTCGCGGTAGGCGTCCACGCGCGCGGCGACGTCGGCCATCGTGAGGCGTCCGCCCGAATCGGTCACGTACACGCAGTGGGCGCCCGCCTGCTCCATGATCCGCGCCTGCTCGGCGAGCCCGCGCGGATCGTTCAGGTGGCTCATCATCAGGAACCCCGACACGTCCATGCCGTGCTCGCGCGCCCACGTGATGTGCTGGATCGCGACGTCGGCCTCGGTGCAGTGCGTCGCGACCCGCACGCTCGCGACACCGAGGTCGCGGGCGCGGGCGAGGTCGTCGATCGTGCCGATGCCGGGCAGGATCAGGGTCGTCAGCACCGCCCGGTCCAGGACCTCGGCGGCCGCCGCGATCCACTGCCAATCGGTGTGGGCGCCGTGCCCGTAGGCGACGCTGGATCCGCCGAGGCCGTCGCCGTGCGCGACCTCGATCGCATCCACGCCCGCCGCCTCCAGGGCCCGGGCGATGTCGCGAACCTGGTCGGTCGTGTAACCGTGGCCGATGGCGTGCATGCCGTCGCGCAGCGTCACGTCCTGCACGTACACGCGCGGAGTCGAGCCGGTCATGCGGGAACCCCCGTCCGTCGGGCGACGAGTCGCTCGGCGGTGCGCAGGGCGGCCGAGGTCATGATGTCGAGATTGCCCGCGTACTCCGGAAGGTAGTGCCCGGCGCCGGTCACCTCCAGCAGCACGGTCACGCGCGTGCCGCGGAGCGCCCGGTCGAGCGCGGGGACGTACCCCTCGTCGACCGCGTCGAACTGCACGTCCTGCGCGAGCCGGTAGCCGCCCACGTACCCCTGCACCGCGGCGACCATGTCGGTCACCGAGGTGCGGACGGCGTCGCGGTCGAGCGTGGCGGGGTCGCCCTCGACCAGGCAGTACACGGTGTCGCGCATGATGAGCGGGGGGTCGGCGGGGTTCAGCACGATGATGGCCTTGCCGCGCTCGGCGCCCCCGATCACCTCCAGCGCGCGGGCCGTGGTCTCGGTGAACTCGTCGATGTTCGCGCGGGTGCCGGGTCCTGCGGACTTCGAGGCGATCGAGGCGACGATCTCGGCGTATGCGACCGGGGCCACGCGCGACACGGCGGCCACCATGGGCACGGTCGCCTGCCCGCCGCACGTGACCATGTTCACGTTGGTGGCGCCCGCGTGCGCGTCGAGGTTCACCACGGGCACCACGTAGGGGCCGATCGCGGCGGGGGTGAGGTCGACCATGAGCCGTCCGGCGTTGCGCACGAGGGCGTCGTTGCGGGAGTGCGCGCCGGCCGAGGTCGCGTCGAACACCAGCTCGACATCGGCGAACTCGGGCAGGGCGAGCAGCCCGTCCACCCCCTCGTGCGTGGTGGCGACACCCAGGCGGCGGGCGCGCGCGAGGCCGTCCGAGTGCTCGTCGATCCCGGCCATCGCCACCACGTGCAGCGTGGTCGACAGCCGCTTCACCTTGATGAGCAGGTCCGTGCCGATGTTGCCGGAGCCGATGATGGCGATTCCCGTGGTCATGCCGCCGCCCCTTCCGTCGCCGTGCCGGAGGCCGTGCCGTGGAAGTCGGCGCGCACCTCTCCGAGTCCGTCGAGCCGGGCGCGGAACACGCCGGCCGTCGCGTCGACCATGGGCCCGAGCGCCCCGGACAGGATCACCTCGCCCGCGCGCAGCGGCTGTCCGCGCCGGGCGACCTCGCGCGCCAGCCAGGCCACCGCGATCACGGGGCTGCCCAGGCACGCGGCGCCGCTGCCGGTCGAGACGGGGCGCCCGTCGCGGTCGAGCGTCATGCCGAGCGCGGTCAGATCCAAGCCGTCGAGCCGGCGGGGGGTCGTGCCCAGCACGACCGCGCCGCTGGAGGCGTTGTCGGCGATGGTGTCGGTGAGGCGGATGTCCCATCCCGCCACCCGGGAGTCCACGACCTCGATCGCGGGCAGCACGAACTCCGTCGCCCGCAGCACGTCGGCGACGGTCGTGGTGGGGGAGTCGAGGTCGCGCCCGAGCACGAACGCCACCTCGGCCTCGGCGCGCGGCTGCAGGAAGCGCCCGAGGTCGAGCGGCTCCCGGTCGGCGTGGATCATGTCGTCGAGCAGCACGCCGTAGTCGGGGCTGTCCACGCCGAGCTGCGCCTGCACGACCGGCGAGGTGAGGCCGATCTTGCGCCCCACGATGCGCCGGCCCCCGTCCACGCGACGGGCGATGCCGAGCGACTGCACGGCGTACGCGGCGTCCTGGTCGGTGTCGCCGAGCAGGTCGCGCACCGGAGCGCACGGGCGACCGGTCTCGGCCGCCCGGCGCAGCCGCTCGTCTGCGGTCCGCACGGCCTCGGTGTCGAGGAGCTCGGTCACAGCTGCACGCACACGTTCGTCGGCTCGGTGTAGAACTCGAGCGAGTGGTGGCCGCCCTCGCGACCGATGCCGGAGAGCCCCACGCCGCCGAACGGGCTGCGCAGGTCGCGCAGGTACCAGGTGTTGACCCACGACATGCCGGTGCGCATCTGCTGGGCGACGCGGTGACCGCGGGTGAGATCGGTGGTCCAGGTGACGGCGGCGAGCCCGTAGTCGGTGTCGTTCGCGAGCCGGATCGCCTCCTCCTCGCTGTCGAACGGGATGAGGGCGGCGACCGGGCCGAACACCTCCTCGCGCACGGTGCGGTGGCTGTTGTCGAGCCCGGTCCACAGCGTCGGCTCGATCCAGGAGCCGCCGTCGAGTCCGTCGCCGAGGGTCGGCACCCCGCCACCCGCGAGCACCGTGGCGCCCTCCGACACCGCGAGGTCGAAGTACGACTGCACCTTCTGCCGGTGCGCCTGCGAGATCAGCGGGCCCGTGGTGGTCGCGGGGTCCTCCGGCCGACCGAGGCGCAGCCGCCCCGCGTGCTCGGCGAGCCCGGCCGCCACGTCGTCGAACACCGACCGCTCGACGTAGATGCGCTCGGTGCACAGGCACACCTGGCCCGTGTTGAGGTAGGTGCTGCGGGCGAGTCCGGCCACCGCGGCGTCGAGGTCGGCATCGGCGAACACGAGCGCGGCGTTCTTGCCCCCGAGCTCGAACGACACCGGACGCACGCGTGGTGCGACGGCCCGCATGATCGCGGAGCCCGTGGACGATTCGCCCGTGAAGGTCACACCGTCGATGCCGGGGTGCTTCGTGAGGGCCTCGCCCGCGGAACCCGCGCCGAAGCCGTGCACCACGTTCACCACCCCGGCCGGCACCCCCGCCTCCGCGAGGATCTCGGCGAGCAGCGTGGCCGACGACGGCGTCTCCTCGGACGGCTTGATCACCACGGTGTTGCCGGTGGCGAGGGCCGGCGCGAGCTTCCACGTGAGCAGCAGCAGCGGCAGGTTCCACGGCACGATCACCGCGACCACGCCGAGGGGCTTGCGCACCGCGTAGTTGAGGGCGCGGCGGCCGTCGGGCAGTTCGGTGAGGAAGGAGTCGAGCCCGGTGGCGGAGACCGTGTCGGCGAAGGAGCGGAAGTTCGCGGCGGCCCTGGCCACGTCGAGGTCGCGGGCGAGGGACTCGGGCTTGCCGGTGTCGCCGACCTCTGCGGCCACGAGCTCGTCGGCGCGGCGGTCGATCGCGTCGGCGACGCCCCGCAGCAGGCGGGCGCGCTCGGCCACCGTCATGCGACCCCACGGTCCGTCGAACGCGGCGCGGGCGGCAGCCACCGCACGGTCGACCTGCTCGGCCCCGGCCTCGTGCACCTCGGCGATCAGCGTGCCGTCGATCGGGCTGATCTTGGCGAAGGAGCCGATGCCCTCGACGCGCTCGCCGGCGATCAGGTTGTGGATCGCGCGGGGCGCCCGGCCCTGCTCGGCGGCAGGGCGGGGAGGCGTCATCGTCTCGGAAGGCATGCGCTCAGGCTAGGAACGTCGAAGGGATGCCGACAAATACTCTCTTGATGCACTGCCATGCCCCCACGGCTATAGTCCCGCTCATGGTCACCGATCGACTGCTCGACGGCCGGGTCAAGATCCGGCACCTCGTCCTCATCACCGCGATCGCCGACGAGGGCACGCTCGTGCGCGCGGCCGAGTCGCTGCACATCACCCAGCCCGTCGTCACGCGCGGTCTGCGCGAGGTGGAGGAGGTGCTCGGGGTCGCACTGTTCGAGCGCCTGCCGCGCGGGGTCAGACCGACGCCGTACGGGCACGCGTTCATCGAGCGGGCCCGGTCCGTGCTCGCCGAGCTGCGGGCGGCGGGGGAGGAGGTGCGGCTGCTGCAGTCCGGGCAGCTGGGCACGGTCACGGTCGGCACGCACCTGGCGGGGTCGAACCTGCTGCTGCCGCGGGCGATCGCGGGGCTGAAGGCCGAGCATCCCCGGCTCACGGTGGTGGTGCGCGAGGGCACGCCCGACACCCTGCAGCAGCTGCTGCTCGCGGGCGACCTCGACCTCACGGTGGGGCGGCTGTCGCCCACGGTGCCGGTGCGACTGGAGCAGGAGCGGCTGCACCTCGAGCCGATCCGCCTGGTCGCGCGGGCCGGGCACCCGGTGCTCGGTGGTGCCAAGGCGCATTCGCTCGCGGAGCTCATCTCCTACCCGTGGATCTTCCCCGTCGCCCAGACCGCCCTGCGCGCGGAGCTGGAGGCGGTGTTCTTCCACGAGGGGCTGCCCCTGCCGCCCGACCGCGTGGAGTGCACGTCGATGCTGACGCTGCGCACGCTGCTGATCTCGACCGACGTGATCGCGGCGCTGCCGATGTTCATCGCGGTCGACGACCGCGAGCTGCGGATCCTGCCCACGCCGCTCAGCTCGATCCGGCGTTCGGTCGGCGTCACGCTGCCCAAGGACCGGGCGCCCTCGCCCGCCGCGACCGCCCTGCTGACGCACCTGCGCGAGGAGGGCGCGCGGCTCGCGGCCCTGGAAAGCGAGTACACGGAGGGGGAGCCGCGACCCCTCGGCTGATATGCCCGGATGGTCATGGCTCTGACCCGTATGGATATTGGACAGCATCGCGGCACCGGGTGAATCTGAGGGGGACGACACGACGTCGTGACGATCCCACCCGATTCAGCCAATGGAGGCGACATGGCCGGCTCTCCCTACGTGCCCGATGCGAAGAAGTACCGTCCGGAGGACTTCGAGCGCGTCGCCGGAGAACCGGCCGATCCCGACCCCTCCACGTGGGGCATGCAGCCCGACGGCACGTTCCTGCCGCCCGCGCACACCCCCTCCGTCCCGCGCGACGTGTTCGTCGACTGGCCCGGTCAGCTCGACTACCGCGACCCGGAGACCTACACGCTCAACGCGAAGGCCGAGGCGTTCTATCCGATCGTGGTGAACACGAGCCATTCGTGGCAGTGCATCTACGACTGGGACGGGCGGCGGCTGATGCTGCACTACGGCGGCGGCAACCACTGGAAGCTGTACGACATCACCGACCCGCGCCACCTCACGATCGTCGACGAGGAGCAGTGGGGCTGGGGCGACCCCCGCCCGCAGTTCGGCGCGACCACCGTGCAGTGGAACCAGGAGCTCGGCGCGTACATCGCGATCCAGGCGAGCGAGACCCCGCGGTACTTCCTCCAGGGGCGCGTCGCCAACAAGTGGCTCGACGACACGGTCGAGGGGCAGCTGAAGGAGTGGGAGGGCCTGCGGGGCTTCCGCACCTGGCGGATGGACGGCCCGAGCCCGCGCGAGTGGACGCTGCTCACCGAGGTGTCGACCGACCCGAACCACTCGCCCGGCGAGATCCAGGAGGGCAACGGCGTGCTCGACCTCCCGGTGTACTACGGCGACAAGTACCTGTTCGTGGCCACCGCGCCCGACAACACCTTCACCAACCAGCCGTACCGCACCACGCTGTGGACCGCGGGCCACGCGGCCTACGACGTGTCCGACCCCGCGAAGCCCGAGCTGCTGTCGACCTGGTGGGTGCCCGGCTCGCGGGCCGGCGAGGAGGACGACTCCCCGTACCTGGCCGACAACGACCGCTGGAACAACAAGACCTCCTGGTTCGGCTCGCGCATGGGCGTGTTCCTGCCCCGCTCGGTCGAGTCGGGCTGGACGTACGGCTACGCGGCGCAGGGCGGCCAGGGCTTCTTCGTGCTCGACGTCTCCGACCCGACCGACATCCACCACGTGGGCTGGTGCCCGCTGCCGACGAGCGTCGCCGGCACCGAGGGCGACAACGTCGACACCACCCAGGTCGAGGAGACCGGGTACGTCTACGTCTCCGGCTACCCGATGAACACCGACTGCTACGAGCCCGCCAAGGAGATCTACCAGATCGACGTGAGCGACCCGACGAACCCGCGGGTCGTGCGCACGCTGCCCCGGCCCACGCCGCCCGCGGAGGCGGCCTTCACCGACTGGGCGCAGCGCCGCGGCTCGTTCGGCCCCAAGCGCTCCGGCTACTTCACCAACACCGGCACGCCGCACGGCGGGGTCATCCCGTATGCGTTCTACGCCGCCGGTCTGCAGATCTTCGACGTGCGCGACCCCGAGGACCCCAAGGTGGGCGCCTACTTCGTGCCGCCGATGGGACTGAAGGACGACGACGATCTCGCCGCACCCGTGCACGGCGTCTTCGTCGAGTGGGACCGCAACCTCATCTGGCTGTTCGCGAACCACGGCATCTACGCCGTGTCGACGCCGCTGCTGGGGGAGCCCGTCACCGGGATCCCCTCCGCCGACGGCTGACCCCGGCCCCCGGAACTCCGGCGTCCGTCCTGCACTCGGGGGCGAACAGGACGGACCCCGGACCACCCGCCCCCCGTGACGCCCCACCCGAAAGCAGCTCATGACGCAGACAGTCCGGCCGTGGCCCGCCCTGTGGGCCCTGTGCATCGGCTTCTTCATGATCCTCGTGGACACGACGATCGTGGCGATCGCCAACCCGGTCATCCTCGCGGCGTTCGACGCCGACCTCACGACGGTGATCTGGGTGACCAGCGCGTACCTGCTCGCCTACGCGGTGCCGCTGCTGATCACGGGCCGCCTCGGCGATCGGTTCGGCCCCAAGCGGGTGTACCTCACGGGACTCGTGCTGTTCACCCTCGCCTCCCTCGCGTGCGGCCTGTCCGGCAGCATCGAGATGCTGATCGCGGCGCGGGCCGTGCAGGGCTTCGGCGCCGCGCTGATGACGCCGCAGACCATGGCGATCATCGCCCGCGTCTTCCCGCCGCGCGGCCGGGGCCAGGCGATGGGGGCGTGGGGTGCCGTGGGCGGCCTCGCGACCCTCGTCGGGCCGATCCTGGGCGGCGTGCTCACCGACACGGTCGGCTGGGAGTGGATCTTCTTCGTGAACGTCCCGGTCGGCGTGGTGGCGTTCGTCGTCGCGTGGCGGCTGGTGCCGGATCTGGACGGCCACCCCCATCGGTTCGACCTGCTCGGCGTGATCCTCTCGGGTGCCGGGCTCTTCCTCCTGGTCTTCGGACTCCAGGAGGGGGAGGTGTACGACTGGGGTGTGATCGCCGGTCCGGTCACGGTGTGGGGGCTGATCGCCGCGGGCGTCGTGCTGCTGGTGCTGTTCGTGGTGTGGCAGCGCGTCAGCCGCTCCGAGCCGCTGATGCCGCTGGCCCTGTTCCGCGACCGCAACTTCTCCGTCGCGAACGCCACGATCTTCCTGGTGGGGGTCGGCATCACCGCGATGCCCGTGCCGCTCGCCTTCTACTTCCAGGTCGCCCGGGGCCTCGACCCCACGCTCGCGGCCCTCATGCTCGCGCCGATGGCGGTGGTGTCCGGAGTGCTCGGGCCGTTCGTCGGAAAGCTCAGCGACCGGGTCGGACCGCGCTGGGTGACCTTCGCCGCGTTCACGATCTCGGCGGTCGCGATGGCCTGGTACGCCGCGACCATGACGCTCGATGCGCCGTTCTGGCTGCTGCTGCTGCCGTCGGCGCTGCTCGGGGTCGGGGTGTCCGGCATGTTCGGGCCGCTGGCCTCGACCGCCACGCGCAACCTGCCGCACACGCAGGCCGGGGCGGGCTCCGGGGTCTACTCGACGACGCGGCAGATGGGCTCCGTCATCGGTTCCGCCCTGCTGGCCGTGCTGATGAACGTGACCCTGGCGGCGCAGATCCGCGGGTTCGTGCCCGGTGCGATCCACCCCGGCAGTGTGCTGTCTGACGAGGACGGCGCGGGGCTGGCGCGGGCGATGTCGCAGTCGCTGCTGCTGTCGGCCGTGGCCTTCGGGGTGTGCGCGCTCGTGGTGCTGTTCTTCGTGAGGCCGCGGCCGTGGGGTGCACCCGCCGCCCCGCAGCCGGTGGCGGCGACGACGGGAGAGGGACGATGATGGCAGCGATGATTGTGGATCCAGAATCCAGAACAGAGGCTCGGGAGAGGACGCCGATGACCGCGAACGCCGGGGGCGGACGACTCGTCGTCGACGCCCTGAAGAAGGACTACGAGCTCGACGGCGCCGCCGTCCCCGTCGTGAAAGACGTCACGTTCACGATCGAGCCCGGCACGTTCTACTCCCTGCTCGGGCCGTCGGGCTGCGGCAAGACCACGACGCTGCGGTGCGTCGCCGGGCTCGAGCGCAGCAACGGCGGAGTCATCTCGCTCGACGGGGGCGTGCTGTCCACCGGCACCCAGCACGTGTCGCCCGACAAGCGCGACATCGGCATGGTCTTCCAGAACTACGCCATCTGGCCGCACATGACCGTGTTCGCCAACGCGATCTTCCCCCTCCAGGTCGCCGGCTCCCGGCTGCCGAAGCAGGAGGCGAAGAAGCGCGCGATGGAGGCACTGGAGCTCGTGCAGCTCGACCACCTCGCGCAGCGCCGCGCCACCGCGCTGTCGGGCGGGCAGCAGCAGCGACTCGCCCTCGCCCGCGCGCTCGCACACCGTCCGCGGCTGCTGCTGCTGGACGAGCCGCTGTCCAACCTCGACGCGAAGCTGCGCGACACCATGCGCAACGAGCTGCGCAGCCTGCAGCGCAGCCTCGGCATCAGCGCCCTCTACGTCACCCACGACCAGTCCGAGGCGTTGTCGATGTCCGACCGGGTGGCCGTGATGAACGGCGGCCGCATCGTGCAGGAGGCCGCCCCGCGCGAGCTCTACGACCAGCCGGCCGACCGCTTCGTGGCGGACTTCGTGGGCCGCGTGAACATGGTGCCCGCCCGTGTGGTCGACCGCGACGGCAGCGATGACGCGGTGGTCGAGGCACTCGGCACCCGGCTGCACACGCCCGTCCCCGACGGGGTCACGGCGGGCGACGAGGTCACGCTGACGCTGCGGCCCGAGGCCGTGCGCTGGCACGAGACCGCGGTCGAGCGCCCCAACGTCGTCCCCGTGCGCATCGTGCGGGTGGAGTTCCTCGGCGAGATCGTCGAGTACGAGGCCGAGGTGCTCGCCGGTGGCGAGACGGTCGGCACGATCGTCGGCCGCGGAGCTCCGCTGGCGACACCCCCCGAGGGCGGCAGGGTCTTCCTCGAACTGGTCCCGCACGCCTGCCGCGTGCTGGCCGCATGACGCAACCCGCACCACACCCGAGATCACGCACCTGATGTCAGAGAGGACATTCGGATCATGAAGAGAACACTGGGAGCCGTCGCCGGAGCGGCGGTCGTCGCACTCGCCCTGAGCGGCTGCGGCACGCAGGCCGAGGCGGGCGACGGCGAGAGCTCGCTGAAGGGCGACGCCGCCGCGGCCACGTGCGACGCGGTCGACGTCGGAGCCATCACGCGCTGCGAGAACTTCTACGACGACTACTGGCCCGAGATCGACAAGCAGCTCGACGCCCTCTACGAGCAGGCGAAGGAGGAGGACGGCGGCACCCTGGTCATCTGGGACTGGTACGAGCTGTCGCCCGACGTGATCGCCCAGTTCAACGAGCGCTTCCCCGACATCAAGGTCGAGACGCGGGGCCTCACCTACAACCTGTCGTCGGCGATCATCTCGGCCAAGGCCACCGGGTCGCGCAACACCGACGTCGTCTCCGGATCGATCACCTCGATGGCCGCGATGTACGACGAGGGCTTCTGGGAGAAGGTCGACTGGCAGAGCTTCGGCGTGCCGGAGGAGTACCTCACCCTCGGTGCCCCCGAGCTCATGCCCGACAGCATCAACGGGTCGCTGCTGCAGTACAACACCGACAAGATCGCGGAGGTCCCGGCGTCGCTCGACGGCCTGCTCGCCCCCGAGTACACCGGCAAGGTGTCGGTCGCCGGCTACAACGCGGTGGTCTTCGCGGGCTACGGCATGGCCGAGGGTGAAGACGCGATGCTCGACCTGATCGACGAGCTGATGTCGTCCGGCACCATGAAGCTGCTCGAAGACCAGGGTGCCCCGCTGTCGAGCGGAGACGTGCCGGTCGCGCTCAACCAGACCCTGTTCAATCCGAACCCGTCGCTGCAGGTGGCGCCGTTCGAGCACTCCGGGGTGTGGGCGCAGTTCTCGGGCGTCAACTCCGACGCGAAGAACAAGCCGGGCGCCGCGCTGTGGACCCTCTGGAACGCGTTCGACCCCGACTGGATCCACCTGCGCATGACCGACGAGCGTTTCGCCAGCACGCAGGTGCCGTTCGCCGGGCTCCCCGCCGCGACCTTCGGAGAGGCCACGGGCCTCATGAAGACGAACGCCGATGCGCTGCTGCTCGGCCTCGACAGCGGTGCCGAGACCGAGACGCAGGACACCCGCGACGACTGGCAGGCCATGATCAACGCGGCCGACAAGGCGCTGAACGGATAACCATGTTCCAGGCACGACGGACCACGGGACGCCGGCGTCCCACCTCGATGACGATCGCGATGGTCGTCTCCGGGATCGTCATCTTCCTCCTGCTCGCGGTGCCGCTGATCGTTCAGGTGATCACCGCGTTCCGTGGTCCGTTCCTGCCCTTCGGGGTCTCGTCCGCCCAGTGGGGCGTCGAGAACTTCGTCACCCTGTGGCAGCTGCGCGAGGACTTCTGGGGCGTGCTCGGCGCGACCGGGGCTTTCGTCGGCGGCTCGACCCTGCTCACGCTGCTGATGGCGTTCGGCCTGGCCTGGGTCACCGTCCGCACCGACGCCCCGTGGCGCCGGCTCATCTCGGTGCTCGTGATCGTGCCGTACATCATCCCGCCGATCGTGAAGGCGCAGGCGTATCTGCTGATGCTGTCGCCCGAGTCGGGTGTGCTGAACCAGCTGCTGCGGCTGCTGCCGTTCGCGAGCGACGTGCCGATCGACCCGTATGCGTTCCCGACGATGATCGTCATCCAGGCGCTCACCAACGTGACCTTCCCGTACCTGATGATCGTGCCGATCCTGACGAACATGGACGGGTCGCTCGAGGAGTCGGCGCGGGTGTCGGGCGCGTCATGGCCGCAGACCCTGCGGCGGGTGACGCTGCCGATGCTGTGGCCGGGGCTGCTCGGGGTGACGGTGCTGACGTTCATCCTCGGCCTCGGCAGCCTGGAGGTGCCGCTGCTGTTCGGCCAGGAGTCGGGGCGCAGCATCTTCGCCCTGAAGCTGTGGACGCTGATCAGCTCGAACGCGGGGGAGCTGCCGCAGTACGGCCTCGCCGCCGCGTGGGGCCTGGTGTTCCTGGTGATCACCACGATCGCGTTCGCGGTGTACCTGAGGGCGACAAGGAACGCGGAGCGCCGCGCCTCCGTGTCGGGCAAGGGCTTCCGGCCGTCGACCATGCGGATGGGGCCGTGGAAGATCCCGGTCATGGTGCTGGTGGCCGTGTTCGTGCTGCTGACCGCGGTGCTGCCGCTGCTCGCGCTGCTGTGGGCGGCGATCACCCCGTACCCGGTGGCGTTCTCGAT
This sequence comes from Microbacterium sp. K35, assembly GCF_004794375.1. NCBI lineage: Bacteria > Bacillati > Actinomycetota > Actinomycetes > Micrococcales > Microbacteriaceae > Microbacterium > Microbacterium sp. K35. The sequence continues at coordinate 31,886 of NZ_SSDM01000133.1, forward strand.
CGACGCGATGCTGAGCCGCACCGACTTCGGGGCGTTCGGGGTGGTGCTCGCCGACTCCGAGTTCTGGGTGTCGCTCGGGCGCACGGTGCTCATCGCGGGCGGGAGCGCCACGATCGCGGTGGTCTTCGCGACCGTGCTCGCGTACGGCATCGCCCGCAGCAAGAAGACCGGGTGGATGAAGGCGCTCGACCTGTTCGCGTCGTCGTCGGTCGCGATCCCCGCGACCATCGCCGGCTTCGCGATGTTCCTCACCTTCATGGTGCTGAACCCCTACATCCCGCTCGCCGGGACGCTGTTCGCGCTCGTGATCGCCTACTCGTACCGGGTGTCGATCGCGTACCGCTCGTCGTACAGTGCGACGCTGCAGATCAGGCCCGAGCTGGAGGAGGCGGCGCTCACCAGCGGGGCCAGCAGGTTCCAGGGGTTCCGCCGCATCATCGCGCCGCTGCTGATGCCGACCGTGATGGCCGTGTGGATCCAGATGTTCATCCTCGGCACGAACGAGTTCACGCTGCCGGCGTTCCTGGCGACGCCGTCGTCTCGTCCGCTGTCGATGTACATCTACGCCATGATCAACCCGCGGTCCGCGCAGCTCTACGCACCCGATCAGGGTGCCGCGATGGCGCTGATCTTCACCCTCATGGTGTTCGCGATCGGCTACGGCCTGCAGTGGGTGCTGTCGCGCCGCGCGATCGGTCGCACGCGCAAGACCGTCGCCGCCGGCCTCCCCGACCTCGCCGCCGCGGCGCCCGCCCCCGCCGACTCCGCCACCGTGACCCTCGCCGTGCAGCGCCGTCGCCGCTGAGTGGGCGGTACAGGCGGGTCGGTCGCGTCGGCTGTCTCCTGGACGATCGGTCTTGCCGCCCTCCTCGGATGGCGGAGGGCGTGACTCCGAAAGAGGACGGGTCGAGTACCGCGGCCGCGTATCGGCCCGGCCTTCCGGGCATCGAGTTCGTGCTTAGTGCCGGAATACTGCTGAGCCTGCATCGACGAGCTCCTGCGGTTTGACGGGGAACTCTCTGCGGCGTCAGCCTCTCCTGAAGCCGAGTCCCTCGAACGGCGGACAGACAGGTTCGAATGCGCGTCATAGCTTGAGCTGCGGCGGGTCGGCTGCTCACGGTGAGCGCGATGGATGGAGAAACTGTGCGTGTACATCAGAATCGGCGGATTGCGCTTGGCGCGTGTGTGGCGGTGAGCCTGCTCGCGACCGGGTCGCTGGGCTACATCGCTGGCTCCGCTTCGGCCCGGCCGGCTTCGACCCTCAACGGGACTCTGACGTCCGAGGCCTCGAGCGGCATAGAGGCCGTATCAGCCGGCGGTGAGGCCTCGACTCTGACGGGTGAAGCCGCCGAAGCCTATGAGGAGAACACGACTCCTATCGACCAGACCGACGTGACGTTCGACGAGAACACGGCGTTGTCGAGGGCGGAAGTTGAGGAACGAAAAGATGCACTAGCCGACCACTATTCAGTGGGACAGCCACTGAGCGCTGAGGACCTTGAGTTCATGCGCGCGTACTTGATAGACGCGGAGCCTCCCGCAAGTGCCAGTTCACCCGCGATCGAGGCTGCGGCATACGGCGGTGCCGAAGCCCGCATCGTCCCCGCTGCGTTGTACAACCTCAATCAATCGTTCAACGTGACAATATCGGGGGCTGGCGCCACAGCGAACGCTAGTGGCCGCATTACTGGTGGTATCGATCTCGTGGATGCCAACTGGGGCGTTTCGTGGACGACCAAGCGCACGGGTGGCAAAGCGCTGACCAAGATCACGAGTTCGGTGAAGGCAGATGCATTCGGGGCGGTGGCTGCTTGGCCGTTTGTCGGACTGATCTACTCGAAGTCTTACAGCGCCACCTCACCAAGCGGGGCGAGTAGTTGGTCGTTCTCCCGGAACGGAAGAGCGACGGGCGCAGTAGCGTACATGCAGATGGATTGTCGGTCTTACGTGTACACCACCTCCGGGTCGTTTGCGCTGCCGTAAGGAGTACGAAGATGGACGCGTCACTTTTCAGCTGGTCGGGGCTGATCATCAGCTTGCTGGTCGTCGCGGCGATTCTCGCTGTCGCCTTCATTCTCGTGCGCGGCGTTGTTCGTTTCATCCAGCGACGAACTCGGCATCGTGCGAATGGAGGCGCGTTGGACGAGGGGCTGTAGTTCGGTCAACGAATGACGAGGGTGTGGGTGGTGTGTTCAGGCACGCCACCCACGCTTTTGTGCTCGACGCCAAACGCATGGCGCCGACCCCGGGAGCAACAAATCTCAATCCCACAGCTAGCCGCTTGACTTTTGGATCCAGTATCCATTCAATGGAGACAGCGACGACGCGAGAGGAGGGGCCATGCACATCGGGTACGCCGCGATGCTGGAGCAGGTCCAGCCTTCCGCCGTCATCGAGAACTGCATCGCCGCCGAGGCCCACGGGTTCCGCGGCATCATGGCCACGGACCACTTCCAGCCGTGGCTCCCGCGACACCGGGCCTCCGCGCACGTGTGGACCATGCTCGGCGCGATCGGCGCGCACACCACGGGCGACCTGGGTCCCGGCGTCACGACCCCCGGGTTCCGCACGCACCCGGCCGTGGTCGCGCAGGCCGCCGCCACGCTGGCCACCCTGTACCCCGGCCGCGCGTGGCTCGGGGTCGGCTCCGGCGACGCGCTGAACGAGCACATCACGGGCGGCTACTGGCCCGAGCCCGCCGAGCGCATCGACCGCATGTTCGAGGCCGTCGACATCATCCGCAAGCTCTTCACCGCCTCGCTCGCGGGCCGCGACACCCGCCACCGCGGCGAGCACTTCCGCATGGAGTCCACCCGGCTGTGGACCATGCCCCCGGCCGCGCCCCCGGTGTTCGTCGCCACCGCGGGCCCCGTCACCGCGCGCCGCGCCGGCCGCAACGCCGACGGCCTCATCACGGT
>NZ_SSDM01000134.1:0-6583 GCF_004794375.1 Microbacterium sp. K35
CATGCCCTCAGCCTAGGGCGGAGTGCTCCTCCGGCCCGGGCGCGCTGCGGCGATCCGGGCGGGTCACTCGCCCCGCGACACCCGCACCATCTCCTCGCGCGGCACGACCTTCACGCGGGCGCGCTCGTGCGGGGCGCCCAACGCGATCTCGTGCTCGTCGAGGCGGTGCCACCCGTCGAGGTCGGTCCACGCGACGCCGCGTTCGGCCAGCAGCGCCGGGATGGCCTCCTCCGACGGATCCTCCGGGTGCCACCAGGAGCCCTGGTCGTTGATGACGTGCCGCACGGTCTCCATGGCGTCGGACTTCGTGTGCCCGATGAGCCCGACAGGTCCGCGCTTGATCCATCCCGTCGCATAGACGCCGGGCACGCGCTCGTTGGAGTCCTTCGCCAGCACCTGACCCTCGCGGTTCGGGATCACGCCGTGCTTCTTGTCGAACGGAACACCGGGGAGCGGGGAGCCGAAGTAGCCGATCGCGCGGTACAGCGCCTGCACCGGGACCTCACGGAGCTCGCCCGTGCCGATCGCGCCACCCTGCCCGTCGGGCTTCGTGCGCTCGTACACCAGGGCGGCGACGCGGCCCTGGTCGTCTTTGCGCACCTCGACCGGCTTCGCCCAGAAGTGCAGGTGCAGGCGGCGCGAGGCCGTTCCCCCCGCGTTGTTGACGGAGTCGCGCTTGCGCCACGACTGCAGGATGCGGTCGATCACCATGACCTGCTTGTTGCTGGCGATCGCGTCGCGCGCCGCCTCGTCGTAGTCGAAGTCCTCGTCGTACACGACCATGTCGACGTCGCGCAGCTCCCCGAGCTCACGCAGCTCCAACGGGGTGAACTTGACCTGGGCCGGACCGCGGCGACCGAACACGTGTACGTCGGTGACAGCGCTCGCCTTCAGCCCCTCGTACACGTTCTCCGGGACCTCGGTCACCAGCAGGTCCTCCGCGTGCTTAGCCAGCATGCGCGACACGTCGAGCGCCACGTTGCCGTTGCCGAGCACCGCGACCGACTCCGCATCGAGAGGCCACTCGCGCGGCACGTCGGGGTGGCCGTCGAACCAGCTCACGTAGTCGGCGGCGCCGTACGAGCCGACCGCATCGATGCCCGGGATGTCGAGGGAGGTGTCGCGGATCGCGCCCGTCGCGAAGATCACCGCGTGATAGTGCCGCTTGAGGTCGTCCAGCGTGATGTCCTCGCCGAAGCGCACGTTGCCGAACAGGCGGATGTCGCCGCGGTCGAGCACATCGCGGAGGGCCGTGATGATGCCCTTGATGCGCGGGTGGTCCGGGGCGACCCCGTACCGCACCAACCCGTAGGGGGCCGGCAGCTGCTCGAACAGGTCGATCGAGACGTCGAACTTGCGCTCGGCCTTCAGCAGGATGTCCGCGGCGTAGATACCGGCGGGGCCGGCGCCGACGATGGCCAGTCGGAGCTTGGTCATGGAGGTCCTTTCGTATGCCGTCGCCGCCGTCACGCGGCGCGAAGCCGCGGGTCGCGTCAGCTCGAGCGCTCGGCGAGGGTCTCGGCGAATCGGGTCAATGCCTCGCGCACGGTGCCGCGCGGCAACGGCCGGAGGGCGTCGATCGCCTCCTGGGTCCACGCATGCGCGAGTTCGAGGGTCTTCTGCGTGACCGGGTGGTCGCGCAGCTCGTCCAGGGGGCCGTCGAGGATCGCGGGGTCGGCGCCGTCCGCGATGAGCGCGACGCCGTCGTCGATGCGGGCCGCCAGGTCTTCGGCCGTCGCATCCTTCTGCGCCTTGAGCAGCAGGTAGGGCATGGTCGGCACGCCGGCGCGCAGGTCGGTGCCCGGCACCTTGCCGGTCTCCTCGGGCTTGGCCGACAGGTCGATCACGTCGTCGAGCAGCTGGAACGCGACGCCGATCTTCTCGCCGTACACCCGCAGCGGCTCCTCGTACTCGGTCGGCGCGTTCGAGAAGATCACGCCCCCCTGCGTCGCCGCGGCGATGAGCGAACCGGTCTTGTCGGCCAGCACCTGGATGTAGAACGCGATCGGATCGTCATCGGGCTGCGGACCGAGCGTCTCGTGCATCTGTCCGAGGACGAGGCGCTCGAACGTGTCGGCCTGGAGACGGATCGCCCGCTCGCCGAGCCGCGACATGAGCTGGCTGGCCCGGGAGAACAGGATGTCGCCGGTGAGGATGGCGATGTTGTTGCCCCAGACCGCATGGGCAGCGGGCACCCCGCGGCGGCGGTCGGCGCCGTCCATGACGTCGTCGTGATACAGCGATCCGAGGTGGGTGATCTCCAGCGCCTTCGCGACGTCGATCACCTCGGGGGTGTTGCCGTCGCCCAGCTGCGCGGCGAGCAGCGTGAGCACGGGCCGGATGCGCTTGCCGCCGGCCTCGTACAGATAGCGGCTCGCAGCGTCGGCCAGCGGATCGGCCACGCGGACGTCATCGGCGAGCCCGGTCTCCACGAGCTCGAGCCCGTCCTCGATCGTGCGGGCCACCCGGCGTCCGGCGGGGCCGATGAACACGCGATCGCTGAAGCCGAGACGGCTCGCCAGTCGCGAACCCGGGGGGTGGGGGCTCGAAGTCACGCTCCCAGCCTACCCGCGTCGGATGCCGCGGTTCGCGCCGTGCTCACGCGGGCTTGCGCGCGCGGTGCAGGGCGACGATGCCGAACGAGAGGTTGCGGTACGCGACGTCCTGCCACCCGGCATCGCGGATCCACGCGGACAGCCGCTTCTGGTCCGGCCACTCGCGGATCGACTCGTTCAGATAGTCGTACGCATCGCCGTTCGTCCCGGCCACCCGGGCCACCCGCGGGAGCACCTGGGCGTTGTAGAAGCGGTAGGCACCGCGGAACAGCTTGCCCGGCGGCGTCGAGAACTCGTTGATCACCAGGCGTCCGCCGGGCTTGGTCACGCGGTAGAGCTCGCGCAGGGCCTTCTTCGGATCGTTCACGTTGCGCAGCGCGTAGGACATGGTGACCGCGTCGAACTCGCCATCCTCGAACGGGAGGGCGGTGGCATCGGCCTGGACGAACGACAGGTTGCGCATCGCTCCGTGCCGACGGCGGCCCTCTGCGAGCATGCCCGGCGAGAAGTCGGCCGCGACGACCTGCGCGCCGCTGCGGGCCAGGGACGCCGAGGACGACGCGGTGCCCGCCCCGAGGTCGAGGATGCGCTCCCCCGGCTTCGGCGCCACGGCCCGGGTGGTGGCGGCGCGCCACAGGGCGTCGTTGCCGAAGGTCATGGCCGTGTTCGTGCGGTCGTAGCCCGCCGCGACCTGGTCGAACATGCCGCTCACGCGGGCGGGGTCCTTGCCGAGGTCGGCGCGGTTTTTGTCGTTCGAGGTCACGCGTTCAGTCTAGGCGCGAGATCGAGCGCCTCCAGCCGGTCGAGCCAGACGTCGGCGGAGGCATCGTCGAACGGCGCGATCCTCGCCCGCACCCGCCCCTCCAGGTCGAGCGCGAGCGCCTCCAGGTGGGTCATGACGTCGGCCGGATACCCGTACACGACGCTGTGCTCGGCCCACTCGTCGCGGTCGTCGACCCAGGTACCGCGCTCCCCCTCCACGCGCACGACGTCGAGGTCCATGTCGATCCCGACGGCACGCAGCGGGTCGTCCGACCACTGCACCTCCCACCCCAGGTCGATGTAGATGCGCAGGCCGCGCGGGTGCTGCCGGTTCACGGTCAGGGCGAAGTCGCGACTCGGCGGGACCAGCGTCACATTGGGCGTCGCGGCGTGGAACTCCGCCCCCGGGCGGACGCTGTGCCAGCCGACGGGCTGACCGACCCAGTCGCCCCAGTGATCGGCACCCAGGTAGACGCACTCGTGCCGCCAGTGCGGCGACCCGTCCCACTTGCGCCACTGGAAGACCATCTCGGTGCCGGGTGCGGGGCGCGCGTCGCTCATCCGCCCACCCTACGACGCGGGATCGCCGCCGGCGCCGCGGCCTAGGCTGGACACGTGCATCACACCCACCTGGTCGTGGAGACCCGACAGATCGACCCGGTCGAAGACCTCCTCGCCTACGCCGACCCCGCACGCCCCCTCGCCTGGCTCCGCCGTGGAGACGGGATCGTCGCGGTCGGCGAGCCGTTCGCCGAGATCCGTCCGACCGCCGAACCGGGGCAGACGCGTCTCGAAGCCCTCGCGACGTTCTGGCGGGGGCTGTCCGCCCAGGCCGACGTGACCGACCCCCTGGGGCTGCCGGGCACCGGGCTCGTGGCGTTCGGCGCCTTCACGTTCGATCCGTCGTCCACCGCCGACAGCGTGCTCACGATCCCCTCCCGCGTGCTCGGCCGCCACGGCGACCGGTTCTGGGAGACGCGGATCCGCCTGGCCGAGGACACCGCGCGACCCACAGCGCTCGAGACCCGCCCGTACGGTCCGCACTGGGCCGGTACGGTCGGCCCCGGCGCACAGAGCCCGCAGGGCTACCAGGACGCGGTCCGCGCCGCGCTCGAGCGCATCGCCGACGGGGAGCTCAGCAAGGTCGTGCTCGCGCGCGATCTGCGCGGCACCGTCCCCGCCGGGTCCGATCTGCGGCGCCTCGTGCGAGCCCTCGCGACCGGCTACCCCGACACCTGGGCGTTCGCGGTGGACGGGCTCATCGGCGCGAGCCCGGAGACCCTCGTGACCGTGCAGGACCGCACCGTCACCGCGCGCGTGCTCGCCGGCACCATCGGCCGCGGTGCCGACGCCGACGCCGACACGGCCGCGTCGACGCACCTGGCCTCCAGCGTCAAAGACCTCGACGAGCACCAGTACGCGGTGCAGAGCGTGCTCACGGAGCTCCGCCCGCACACCAGGGCGCTGGCCGCGAGCGAGCAGCCGTTCCTCCTGAAGCTGCCGAACCTGTTCCACCTCGCGACCGATGTGGAGGGCGAGCTCGAGGAGGGGAGATCGACCCTCGACCTCGTGCGCGCGCTGCATCCGACCGCGGCGGTCGCCGGAACGCCCACGGCCGCGGCGGTCTCCGCCATCCGCGACCTGGAACCCTTCGACCGCGGGCGCTACGCCGGACCGGTCGGCTGGGTCGACGCGGACGGCAACGGCGAGTGGGCCATCGCGCTCCGGTGCGCGCAGTTCACGGCGACCGGAGGCGCGATCGCGGTGACCGCCTACGCCGGCGCCGGGATCGTGGCGGGATCGGATCCCGAGAGCGAACTGCTGGAGACCCGCGTGAAGTTCCGCCCCCTGGTCGACGCCCTGGCCTGACGACCACAGCCCCGGTCAGCTCGCGGCCAGCCGCCTCTTCTCCGCCTCCACGTCGAAGTCGGCGACGGGCCACTGCGGGTCGATGTCCTGCAGCGCCGCGAGCAGCAGCTCCTGCACCGCGAGCCGCGCGTACCACTTGGCGTTCGCCGGCACCACGTACCACGGCGCCGCGTCGGTCGCGGTGCGGTCGAACACCGTCTGGTAGGCCTGCATGTACTGCGGCCACAGCATCCGCTCGTCCACGTCGCCCGGGTTGTACTTCCAGTGCTTGTCCGGACGCTCCAGCCGCTCCATGAGTCGCGCCTTCTGCTCCTCGGGCGAGATGTGCAGCATCACCTTGACGATGCGGACGCCGGAGGCTGCGACCCGTTCCTCGAACGCGGTGATCGCGTCGTAGCGGCGCTCGATCTCCGCGGCATCGGCGAGCTGACGCACCCGCCCGATCAGCACGTCCTCGTAGTGCGAACGGTCGAACACCCCGATGAAACCGGGCTCCGGGAGGCGCTTCTCGACGCGCCACAGGAAGTCGTGCCGCCGCTCCTCCTCGGTCGGGGCCTTGAACGCGGCGAGCGCGACGCCCTGCGGATCCACACCGCCGACCACGTGCCGGACGATGCCGCCCTTGCCCGCCGAGTCCATCGCCTGCAGCACCAGAAGCACCGCGTCCTGCGCCGTGCCGACCCGACTCTGCGCGAACAGACGCTCCTGCAGGTCGTTCAACCGCTCCAGCCCGGCGGCGAGGTCCTCCCTCCCGCGCGACTTGCCGTGGTCGTACCCCGGCGTGGCGTCCGGATCGACATCGGCGAGGCGGAAGCCGGGCCCCACCCGCAGGTTCTGAGTCCAGGTGTGCGCGTTCATACGCACATCCTGCCAGTCACCGCGCCAGCGGCACCTCGATGATCTGACGTCCGCCGTGCGGGGACGTGAGGGCCTGATCCAGCGCCGTCCGGGTCGTGACGCGCTGATACTCCCACCCGTACGCCAGCGCGAGATGCTCCAGGCGCACGCCATGCGGGGTGTAGAAGACCCGGTCGAGATGCGCGGACGGCGCCGACGACGCCACCTCGAGCCCGTCGAAGATCGTGCCGCCGCCGTCGTTGCCGACGATCACCTGCAGCCGCGGCTCCTGCTCTCCGGGCGGCAGCAGCAGCGCCCCGACGTCGTGCAGGAACGCGAGATCACCCAGCAGCACCCGCGTGATCCCGGGGGCGCCGGCGGCCTGACTCGCGACCGCGATACCGGTGGCGGTGGCGATCGTGCCGTCGATGCCCGCGAGCCCGCGGTTGGCGTGCACCGGAACCTTCTTGCCCGCCAGGACCTCGTCGGCCACGCGCACGAGCCGGGACGAGCCGAACACGAGGCGGTCGTGCGGCCACGTGGCCCGCCACACCGCGTCG
>NZ_SSDM01000135.1:0-17470 GCF_004794375.1 Microbacterium sp. K35
AGGCGGCTGCGCGCTTCGCGAGCGCACCCGCCTTCGCGCCCGCCGAACGCGCCGCCTCGTTCGTGGCGACGACCACGACCGGCCGGCCATTGACGATCGCGCCGAGGGCGACCACTGCCGCCTCCGACCCCAGCCGCTCACGGACGCCGTTCACCAGATCGCGCACGTCGTCCGCCGAGGCCACCTCACCGAGCGACTGTGCGGCCACCCGGAACGCGCCGATGCGGGACGCGGCCTCCGCGATCGCGGGGATCTGCCCCGCCCGCTCCTTGGCCTCGAACTGCGCGATGCGCTTCTCGGCGGCCTTGAGGCTCGCGGCGAGATCGGCGATCCGCTCCGGCAGCTGCTCGCGCGGAGTCTTGAGCGACGCCGTCAGCTGCGAGACCAGCGCGCGCTCGGCGGCCAGCTCGCGGAACGCGTCGGCACCGACGAGAGCCTCGATACGGCGGTTCGATGCCCCGACGGACGACTCGCCGACCACGCTGACCAGCCCGATCTCGGCGCTCGTCGACACGTGCGTGCCCGCGCAGAGCTCACGCGACCAGGGGCCGCCGATGTCGACCATGCGCACGACATCGCCGTACTTCTCGCCGAACAGAGCCATCGCCCCGGCCTCCTTGGCCTCGTCGAGCGTCACGATGCGCGTCGTCACCTCGAGGGCGTCCTGCACGGCGCGGTTCGTGATCTCCTCGATCTCCGAGCGCGTCTCTCCCGACAGCGCCTGCGACCACGCGAAGTCGAATCGCATATAGCCCGCACGGTTCAGCGAGCCCGACTGGGTCGCGGTCGGGCCCAGCGTGTCGCGCAGAGCGGCGTGCACCAGGTGGGTCGCCGAGTGCGCCTGCCGCGCCGCACGCCGGTTGGCCGCGTCGACGATGGTCGTGGCCGCGTCATCCACCGCCACGCTCCCCCGCGTCACCTCGACGGTGTGGCTGATCAGCCCGGGGACGGGGCGCTGCACATCGAGCACCTCGAGCTCGTAGCCGGGGCCCACGATCGTGCCCTTGTCGGCGACCTGGCCGCCGGACTCCGCATACAGCGTCGTCTCCGCCAGCACGACCTCGGCGATCTGTCCCTCCGCGGCGCTGCGCACGGAGGCACCGTCGACCAGGATGCCGAGCACCCGCGAGTCGACCTCGAGGGCCGTGTAGCCGTCGAAACCGGTCTCGCCGAGCGCCCGCAGGTCGCGGTAGACCGACACGTCGGCGAGCTGCCGCTTGCGGTTGCGCGCGTCGTCCTTGGCGCGCTGACGCTGCTCCTGCATGAGCGCGTCGAACGCGGCACGGTCGACGTCGAGCCCGGCCTCCTCGGCGACCTCGAGGGTGAGGTCGATCGGGAAGCCGTATGTGTCGTGCAGCAGGAAGGCCTCGGAGCCGCTCAGGGTCGTCCCGCCGCTCTTCTTCGTGTCGTCCACGGCGAGGTCGAGGATGGTCGAGCCCTGGGCGAGGGTGCGCCGGAAGGTCTCCTCCTCGGCGAAGGCGGCCGAGGACAGCACCGACCAGTCGCGCTCGAGCTCGGGGTAGGCCGACTTCATGGCGTCCCGCGACGCGGAGAAGAGCTCGGGGAAGGCCGGCTCGTCGACGCCCAGCAGACGCATCGCCCGCACGGTCCGCCGCATCAGGCGGCGCAGGATGTACCCGCGGCCCTCGTTCGACGGACGCACGCCGTCGGACAGCAGCATCAGCGAGGAGCGCACGTGATCGGCGATCACGCGGAAGCGCACATCGTCCTCGTGCACGGCTCCGTAGCGGCGTCCGGAGAGCTCGACGGCGCGGTCCAGCACGGGCCGCACCTGGTCGATCTCGTACATGTTCTCGACGCCCTGCTTGAGGAAGGCGACGCGCTCGAGACCCATGCCGGTGTCGATGTTCTTCATCGGCAGCTCGCCCACGATGTCGAACTCGGTCTTGCTCCGGATGTTCTCGAGGAAGTCCTGCATGAACACGAGGTTCCACAGCTCCATGAACCGGTTGTCGTCCGCCGCCGGACCGCCGTCCTTGCCGTAGGACGGGCCACGGTCGAAGAAGATCTCGGAGTCGGGTCCGCCGGGGCCGGGCTGCCCGGTGTTCCAGTAGTTGTCCGCGCGGCCGAGGCGCTGGATGCGCTCCGGCTTCAGCCCGATGATGTCGCGCCAGATGGCCTCCGCCTCATCGTCGGTCTCGTAGACCGTGACCCACAGGTCCTTCTCGTCGAAGCCCAGCCCGCCGTCGGATTCGGAGGTCGTGAGCAGCTCCCACGCGTAGCGGATCGCGCCCTCTTTGAAGTAGTCGCCGAACGACCAGTTGCCGAGCATCTGGAAGAACGTGCCGTGACGCGCCGTGCGTCCGACCTCCTCGATGTCGTTGGTGCGGATGCACTTCTGCACATCGGCGATGCGCGGATGCGGAGCGGGGACCACGCCCGTGAGGTACGGGATCATCGGGACCATGCCGGCGACCGTGAAGAGCAGCGACGGGTCGTCGCTGACGAGGGAGGCCGAGGGGACGATGAGGTGATCGTTCTTCTCGAAGTAGGAGAGATAGCGCTGCGCGATTTCCGCAGTGTTCATAGGTCCCGGTTGTCCTTGTGTGAGGGAGCGCGTCGATGCGCGGCTGCGGTGGTTCAGTTCTCGCCCGGCTCGGTGAGCCGCGCCTCCTGGGCGCGATACGCGTCGCCGAGCGCGGCGGTGAAGCCGTTGATGCGGGCGTCGACGTCGGCGAGGATGTCATGGCCGCGCGGGTCCTTGTTCATGAAGTGAGCCGCGACGAAGCCGCCGATCACGCCGATGAGGAACCACAGCACAGTCTTCATGTCGTCATCCTTGCCTGAGAGCCGCGAAGGCGCGGTCTCTCCATCGTAGGCGGAAACGACAGGAGGCGTCGGGAATCCCCGACGCCTCCTGCCTGATGCTCGATCGCTGGATCAGCGAGCCGCGTAGTACTCGACGACGAGCTGCACTTCACAGGTCACGGGGACCTCGGCGCGCTTCGGGCGACGGACCAGGCGGGCCTGGAGCTTGTCGAGCTCGACCTCGAGGTAGGCGGGAACGGGAGGAAGCACCTCGGCGTGACCGCCGGCTGCCGCCACCTGGAAGGGCTCGGTGCCCTCGCTCTTGGCCTTGACGTGGATGAGCTGACCCGGCTTCACGCGGAACGACGGGCGGTCGACGAGCTGGCCGTCGACGAGGATGTGACGGTGCACGACGAGCTGGCGAGCCTGAGCCGTGGTGCGGGCGAAACCCGACCGCAGCACGAGAGCGTCGAGACGCATCTCGAGGAGCTCGACCAGGTTCTCACCGGTCAGGCCGTCCTGACGACGAGCCTCGTTGAACGTGTTGCGCATCTGCTTCTCGCGGATGCCGTACTGCTCGCGCAGACGCTGCTTCTCGCGCAGACGGACGGCGTAGTCGCTATCGGCCTTACGCTTGGTACGGCCGTGCTCGCCCGGAGCGTAGGGACGCTTCTCGAGGTAGCGGGCGGCCTTCGGGGTGAGCGGGATGCCGAGGGCACGGCTGAGACGCACCTTGCGGCGGTCCTGGGACTTCGTGGTCACGAAGTGTTCCTTCCGATGACGTGGACGTGGATTTCACGTCCGACGGACGTATCGTCCGCGCTCTGCCTCGGAGCGCACGCCGGGGCGCCGTCGAGGTGTGGTGTGAACGCGGAGATGCCCGAAAACTCGGTTTCGAGCCGCTCAAGTCTAACAGACGGCGCCGCGCCGACCGACCGGACTGTCAGCGGTCGCCGAGGATGCGTCGGATGCGCTCCAGCCGCGCACCGATGTCGCGTTCCGCACCGAGGTTCTTCGGCTCGTAGTAGTGACGTCCGTCCAACTCGTCCGGCAGGTACTGCTGCGGCACGATCCCGTATTCGCTGTCGTGCGAGTAGATGTAACCGCGGCCGTGGCCGAGCCTCTTCGCCCCCGGGTAGTGGGCGTCGCGGAGGTGGAGCGGCACCCGGCCGAAGCCGCCCGCGCGGATGTCGGCGATCGCGGCGTCGATGCCGACGTACGCGGCATTGGACTTCGCCGTCGTGGCGAGGTACACCGTGGCCTCGGCGAGCGGGATGCGCCCCTCCGGCATGCCGATGAAGGCGACGGCGTCCGCAGCAGCGACTGCGATGCCGAGCGCCTGGGGATCGGCGAGACCCACGTCCTCCGACGCCGAGATCACCAGGCGCCGAGCGATGAAACGCGGGTCCTCCCCCGCCTCGATCATGCGCGCCAGGTAGTGGAGTGCGGCGTCGGGATCGGACCCGCGGATCGACTTGATGAACGCGCTGATCACGTCGTAGTGCTCGTCGCCCTGACGGTCGTAGCGGAGCAGCGCTTTGTCCACCGCCTGCGCCACATCGTCCGCCGTCACCGCGGGGACGCCGTCCGATGCGGTGTCGCCGTCCTCGACCGCGGCGGCATGGGACAGCGCGACCGCGGCCGCGGCCTCGAGCCCCGTGAGCGCGCGCCGCGCATCACCCGACGCCAGTCGCACGAGAGCCGTGCGCGCCTCGTCGTCGAGCACCACGGCACCCTTGAGCCCGCGCGCATCCGTCACGGCGCGGTCGACGAGCAGACCGATGTCGTCGTCCGTCAGCGGCTGCAGCGTGAGCAGCAGCGACCGCGACAGCAGCGGGGAGATCACGGAGAACGACGGATTCTCGGTGGTCGCCGCGATCAGGATGACCCAGCCGTTCTCCACTCCGGGCAGCAGCGCATCCTGCTGCGCCTTCGTGAAGCGGTGGATCTCGTCGAGGAAGAGGATGGTCGTCTGGCCGTACAGGTCACGCTGCGTGATCGCCTCCTGCATCACCTCGCGCACGTCCTTCACCCCGGCCGTGATCGCCGACAGTTCGACGAACCGTCGACCGGAGGAGCGCGCGATGGCCTGCGCCAGCGTGGTCTTCCCCGTGCCGGGAGGCCCCCACAGGATGATCGACACGGCCCCGGGCGCTGCCGCCTCGGGATCGGCGAGAGCCACGATCGGGGATCCCGCCCGCAGCAGGTGACGCTGTCCCGCGACCTCATCGAGCGAGACCGGGCGCATGCGCACGGCGAGAGGCGTCTGCCCGGAGAGCAGCGCGGCAGGAGAAGTCACCCCTCCAGGCTAACGGCGGGCGCCGACACCGTGGCGACGGAACCCGCCCGTGGGCGACGGTAGGCTCTCAGGCGACGCCGCGGACGGGCGTCGGGATGGAGATATCGGGCATGGCGGCACGCGGTTCCAAGAAGGCACAGTCGCGCACCGGGGCGGAGCGCGCACGACTGCATGCCGCGCGCACGCGCTGGCACGAGGACCAGATCCGCCGCCGTCGCCGCGACAACACCGTCGCGGTGATCGTCGGCGGTCTCGTCGTCGTCGCCGCGATCGGGAGCCAGGTCGTGCACGCGCAGGTGACCGCCCCCGAACCGACGCCGAGTCCCACGATCTCCCCCTCCGACTCCCCGGTGCCGTCCGAGTCCCCCCTTCCCTCCGACTCTCCCGTTCCCTCCCCGTCGCCCGTTCCGACGGACACACCGGCGGGCTGACCCCGCGGCGCCGGCTCAGCGATCGGCGACAGCGAGACGGTAGCCGCGCTTCACCACCGTCTGCACCAGCTCCGCGTCGCCCAGAGCCTCGCGCAACCGTGCGACCGCCACCTCCACGGCCCGTGCACTGCGTCGTCGTCCGGCGAGCATCCGCCCGAGCTCCTCCCGGGAGAGCACCCGCCCCTCCGCGAGGAACAGTGCCTCCAGGACTTCTGCGGCGCCCGCCGAGAGCGGGAGGAAGCGCTCATCGAGCAGCACCCCGCCGCTGCGCACGACGAGCTCTCCGGCGTCCGTCCGCTGCATCGGCGCCTGCTCCGAGAAGAACCCGACGACGGCGCGTGCGAGGTCGTCCGGGAGCGCCCCGTCGACCGTCGTGGCGGGGATGTCCGCATCGGCGAGTGACCGGGCCGCCTCCGCACCCGAGGCGACGAGCAGCAGACGCGACGCCCGCGCCCTGGCTCGGATCGCGTCCCCCAGACCGAGGCGCTCGACGGTGCCCCACCAGGAACGCGCGCCCTCGACCGAGAAGAGCAGCACGCCGTCGATGCGCCCGGTCGCGACGCGGTGCACCGACCGTCGAACACCGGCCGGCACGGAATGATCCGCGCGTACCGACGGCACGCGGACGACCTCGGCTCCCGCCGCGGCGAGAAGCGCACCGACGTCGACCGGTGTCGGCGACGCCACCGCTCCGTGCGCAGTACCCGCCGACGGGTCATCGGCGATCGCTATCCGGCACCCGGTCAGCGGCCGGCCCACGCTCGTCGAAATGCTCATGCCGGACTCTCCTCGCGTCGCCGCGTGACGGATCCCGTTGTCCGCGCCTCGACGAAACGTCCACCCCCGTCGCGCGTCGCAGCCTCCAGTCCGGCGGCACGCAACCTGCCCAGCACGGCGGGGACTTCTGCGGCGGATGCGCCACGCAGCTCCAGCACTCCGCCATCGGAGGGCCGCACCCGCAGCCCGTGCTCGTCCGCCAGCCGTCCGATGAGGACGAGCTGGGCGCCGGACAGCTCGCCCGCGACAGCGAGGGTCATGCCGAGCACGGTCTCCCTGGAACGGGGTCGTCCGACCGGGCCCCGCTCGGGGACACCCCGTCGCCCTGAGCCGATCGCAACCGCTCCGGCGCGCGCGATGAGGCGCCGCGCGACCGCCCGTGCGCAGAACGCGCACTCCGCGCTTTCGGGGAACTCCGCGAGGCCGCTCAGGCCGTGCTCTCGTCGCTCCGTCACCCCCGTGACCGGGGATGGCCCCGTGAGCAACGCATGACCGCAGGTCACAGCGCTCTCGTGCTCGCGAAGCAGCTCGGACACCGCCCGCGCCCTGGCGCCGTCATCCGCGGCCGCGCGGAGGGCCGCGAGCCTGTCCTCGTCGCCGAGCACCGTCGCACCGAGCAGGACTCGTCCGTCCCCGGAGAGGAGGAGGTCGCCCGCGATCCGTCCCGGCGCGTCCGCCAGGGGGACGACGACTCCGACGGTTTCGCCGTCCGGCGACGACCGGAGATCCGTGAACTCGACGCCTCCCGCACGCACGATCGTCGTCAGCCACCGGGTCCGTGTCGTCGCCACGGCCTCCCGCATCCTGTCCGCCACGCGCCCGCCACCGCCCGGTGCCCGCGGGCCCGGCTCGTCGTCCGCCGCGACAGCGACGCTCCCCACAGCCAGGATGTGCGGATCACTCGTGCGACCGTCGGCGTCGACGAGCACGCCGCCGCCCGGCACCACGGTGAGCCCCGCGTTCCGCGCGAGCTCGTCACGCGGGCGCACCGCGGGCGCGAACACGACCGCATCCGTCCGGGCGAAGGAACCGTCGTGGAATTCGATGCTCGCGACCGCGCCGGACTCGTCCGCATCGATGCGGGTGACGCGCGTCGACCTCCGCACCGCGATCCCGCGCTCCCGCAGGAGTGCGTCGACTGCCGCCGAGGCGCGACGACCCGGATCCGCGTGGTCCCCTCGTTCGTGCACGACCGCGACCTCGACTCCGCTCTCCGCGAGCGCGAGCGCGGCGGCGAACCCGCCCGGCCCGTCACCGACGACCGTCGCGCGTGGACGCCGCCACTGCTCGCCGCGCGGCGCGTGCACATGGGCCCGCAGCGCCGACGCATCCGCGGCGGACTGGAACGTGAAGCACCCGGGCAGTCCGGCCCCGTCGAGCGTCGGACGAACCGGGTGCCGCCCGGTCGCGAGGACGAGCACGTCGTACATGTACACGCGCCCGGAGCGGGTGCGGACGCGGCGGAGCTTCCGGTCGATCTTCCGCACCCGATCATCCCGGATCAGGCGCACGCGGTCGTCGCGGAACACCCCTCGGTCGAGGTCCAGGTCAGCGGGGTCGTCCCCCCGGACGAGTCGGTACAACCGGGTGCGGTCGTACGGCAGGCGCCCCTCGTCGCCGATCACCGTGACCCGAATGTCGTCGCAGGGATCGCCCAGGAGGTGCGCCACGAACGCGTGCGCCGCGGGCCCCGCGCCGACGATCAGGACCTCCGTCCTCCGGGATGCGCTGTCGTCCATGGACCTCCTGTCGACCTGCGGACCGTCGTGGGACGACGATAGGAGCGCCGTGTTACCCGGAGATGACGTCGCGTGTTTCGCGCGTCGAACGTTCTCCTCACAAATCGATAACGCGCCTTCGGCCTCACCCCGCAGCGCGGGTCGTACTAGGCTGAGCCTCGTCCTTTCCGCCTCCCGCGGCCCGACCGCGCAAGGAGAATCACCGTGTCTGCCACCGAGCCCTCGAAGCCGACCCCGCCCATCCCCGCACCGCCCGCCGTGCCCATGCCCCGGAAGGCCCCGACGCCCGCCGCGGTCGCGCCCGCCGCACCGGCGACGCCCGCGCCCTCCGCCTCGGCGCTCGAATGGGGTCGCGTCTCCGACGATGGCACGGTCGAGGTCCGCGAGGGCGAGTCGTGGCGGGGGGTCGGCCAGTACCCCGACGGCACCCCGGAAGAGGCCCTCGCCTACTTCGTGCGCAAGTACGACGACATCGCCTTCAAGGTGCACGCGCTCGAGCAGCGCCATCAGGCTGGCGGCGCCTCGGCGAGCGACCTCGCGAAGCAGGCCTCGCACCTCATCGCCGAGGCGACGGATGCCGCAGCGGTCGGCGACCTCGCGGGACTGCGCGACCGGCTGAACGCCCTGACCGCCTCGCTCTCGGAGGCGACGGAGCAGGAGGCTCAGCAGGCCAGGGCGCTCGTGGAGCAGGCGGTCGCGGAGCGCACGGCCCTGGTGGAGCGCGCCGAGGCCATCGCCGCCCGCGACCTCAGCAAGGTGCAGTGGAAGCAGGTCACGGCCGAGCTCAACGAGCTGTTCGAGTCGTGGCAGGCACAGCAGCAGAACGGTCCGCGCCTGTCGAAGAGCGTGTCGCAGCAGCTCTGGAAGCGGTTCCGTGACGCCCGCTCGGTGGTCGACAAGCACCGGCGCGCCTTCTACTCCGAGCTCGACGAGACGCACAAGGCCGCACGCGACGCCAAGTCGCGGCTGGTCGAGCGCGCCGAGGCTCTCGCTCCCCGCGGCGTCGACGGCATCCCCGCGTACCGCACCCTGCTCGACGAGTGGAAGGCCGCCGGCCGTGCCGGGCGCAAGGCCGACGACGCGCTCTGGGCGCGGTTCAAGGCGGCCGGCGATGCGCTGTACGCCGCGCGGGCTGAGCAGGCCGCCGCGGAAGAGGCAGACTCCGCGCCCCGGATCGAGGCACGGCAGGCTCTTCTGGAGCAGGCGAAGGCCGTGGCCGACGAGTCGAACATCAAGCGTGCGCGGGCACTGCTCACCCGCATCCAGCGCGAGTGGGACGAGGTCGGCCGCATCTTCCCGCGCGAGAAGGAGCGCGCTCTCGACGACAAGCTCCGGGTGATCGAGCAGGCGCTCAAGGCCCGCGAGGACGTCGACTGGAAGAAGAACAACCCCGAGACCAAGGCGCGCGCGAACGACATGAGCTCGCAGCTGCACGAGGCCATCGAGAAGCTCGAGGCCGAGCTGGCGGCCGCGGAGAAGTCTGGCGACACCAAGGCCGCCAAGGCCGCGGCTGACGCGCTCGAAGCCCGCCGCGCCTGGCTCAACGCCCTGGGCGGCTGACGCTTTCCACAACCCGCGACGACCGCCACAGGAGCGGGATGCGCTGCGCCACACTGGCGTGATGCATCCCGCTCTTCTGTATCTGCCCGGCGCGCGGCTGAGTCTGCCGGAGCTCGCCGCCGCTCGACTCGACGGCCACGTCGTCGACCTCGGCGAGGCGTACATCCCGGCCGACCTCATCGAGGGTGCGGACGTGCGTGCCGCGTCGATCGGGCCTCTCGTGCAGGACGGCGCCGCGGCCTGCGGCCCGACCGCCGCATGGATCCACGGCGCCGGAGACGCACCGCCGCCCGTGCATCACGTGAAGCGGTGCGTCGAGCGTCGCGTGCGCCCGCGTACGAGTGCCCGCCTGGTCTTCCACGACACCGTGCTCGCCGCCGCGGACGTCGTCGTGATCGGTGGTGTCGCCGTGTCGACGCCCGCGCGGACGATGGTCGACCTGGCGACGAGCCTGCATCGCGACCCCCGCGTGCTTCCCTGGATGGATGCCCTCGCCGTCGCCTGCCCGGCGGTGACCGCACAAGCCCTCGTCGAGCTGCGCGGGACCAGCCGTGTGCCGGGGAGCCGCGTCGGCATCGCCGCCCTCGAGCGGGTCGCGCTCAGGACGAGGTGACGCGGTAGACGTCGTACACCGCGTCGATGCGCCGCACGGCGTTCAGCACGCGGTCCAGGTGCACGGCGTCGCCCATCTCGAACACGAAGCGGCTCAGCGCCAGGCGCTCATCGGTCGTGCTGACCGTGGCGGACAGGATGTTGACGTGGTGCTCGCTCAGCACTCGAGTGACATCCGACAGGAGCCCGGACCGGTCGAGCGCCTCGACCTGGATCTGCACGCGGAAGACGCTCTTGGTGGTCGGTGCCCAGGAGACCTCGACGAAGCGGTCCTGCTCGCCGCTCAGCGCCTTGACGTTGACGCAGTCGGCTCGGTGGACCGAGACGCCGCTCCCCCGCGTGACGAAGCCCACGATCGGGTCGCCCGGCACGGGGGTGCAGCACTTGGCGAGCTTGACGAGGATGTCGTTCGCACCGCGCACGAGCACCCCGGAGTCGCCGCCGCGCGGCTCCCTGGTCTGCACGCTGCCCGGCAGATCGATCGCCCCGGTCGTCGTGTCGTTCGCCGCCACCAGGGCGGTGACCTTCTCGAGCACTGACTGCGTGGACACGTGTCCCTCGCCGACAGCCGCGTAGAGCCCGGACACGTCTTCGTAGTGCAGCTGATGCGCGACCTCGGTGAACGAGTCCTGGTTCATCAGGCGCTGCAGCGGCAGGTTCTGTCGGCGCATCGCCCGGGCGATCGCCTCCTTGCCCTGCTCGATCGCCTCCTCGCGACGCTCCTTCGTGAACCAGCCGCGGATCTTGTTCCGCGCCCGCGTGCTCTTGACGAAGCCGAGCCAGTCCTGGCTGGGGCCGGCGTCGGGGTTCTTCGACGTGAACACCTCGACGACGTCGCCGCTCTTGAGCTCCGACTCGAGCGGCACGAGGCGGCCGTTGACCTTGGCGCCCATCGTGCGATGGCCGATCTCGGTGTGCACGGCGTAGGCGAAGTCGACGGGCGTCGCGCCGGCGGGAAGGCCGATGACCCGTCCCTTCGGCGTGAAGACGTAGACCTCCTTGGCTCCGATCTCGAAGCGCAGCGAGTCGAGGAACTCGCCGGGGTCCGCGGTCTCGGCCTGCCAGTCGGAGATGTGCGCGAGCCACGCCATGTCGGTGTCGGAGGCGCGGACCTCGGCCTTGCCGCCGCCGTTCATCCGCTCCTTGTACATCCAGTGCGCCGCGACGCCGTACTCCGCCTGCTGGTGCATCTCGTGCGTGCGGATCTGGATCTCCACCGTGCGACCGGCCGGGCCGATCACGGTCGTGTGCAGGGACTGATAGAGGTTGAACTTCGGGGTGGCGATGTAGTCCTTGAAGCGGCCGGGCAACGGCGTCCAGCGCGCGTGGATCGCGCCGAGCACGGCGTAGCAGTCGCGCACGGACGACACCAGCACGCGGATGCCGATGAGGTCGTAGATGTCGTCGAACTCGCGCCCCCGGATCACCATCTTCTGGTACACGGAGTAGAGCTGCTTCGGCCGGCCGACGACCTTGCCACGGATCCGCAGATCCCGCAGGTCCTCGTCGATCTCCTCGATCACCTGGCCGAGGTACTTCTCCCGCTGCGGTGTGCGCTGGGCGATCAGGCTGTGGATCTCGTTGTAGATCTTCGGGTGCAGCACCGCGAACGAGAGGTCTTCCAGCTCCGACTTGATGGCCTGGATACCGAGGCGGTTGGCCAGAGGCGCATAGATCTCCAGCGTCTCCTTCGCCTTCTTCGCCGCCTTCTCGGGGGGTACGAAGCCCCACGTGCGGGCGTTGTGCAGGCGGTCGGCGAGCTTGATCAGCAGCACGCGGATGTCCTTCGACATCGCCACGATCATCTTGCGGACCGTCTCCGCCTGCGCACTCTCGCCGTACTTGACCTTGTCGAGCTTGGTGACGCCGTCGACCAGCATCGCGACCTCGTCGCCGAATTCAGCGGTCAGGTCGGTCAGCGCGTAGCCGGTGTCCTCGACGGTGTCGTGCAGGAGGGCCGCGGCGATCGCGCGCGGGCCCAGGCCGAGCTCGGCGAGGATCTGCGCGACCGCCAGCGGGTGCGTGATGTACGGCTCGCCGCTCTGCCGCTTCTGCCCCTCGTGCTTCTCCTTCGCGACCGCGTAGGCCCGGGAGATGACGGAGAAGTCGCCCTTGGGATGATTCGCCCTGACCGTGCGGATCAGGTTGTCGAGATCGTTGATGCGGGACGCGCGAGAGAAGATGCGGGGCACGAGCCGTCGCAGACTCGAACCCTGCGACGCCGTCTGCGGCTCCGCCATCCACTCACCTCCGAATCAGACAATCCTACGCGTGCTGAGAGGGGGCGAGCCCCGCGCAGCGGGGGCGTCAGGCCTCGACGGCCGCCTTCTCGCGCGCCGCACGGATGCGGGCGTCGCGCTCCTTGATCTGCGGCTCGTTCTCGCGGAACAGCGAGTAGAGGGGTGCCGCGACGAACAGCGTCGAGTAGGTCGCCACGAGGATGCCGACGAAGATCGAGAGCGAGATGTCGGTCAGCGTCTCCGCACCCAGCCAGAACGCACCGATGAACAGGATCGCGCCCACCGGGAGCGCCGCCACGACCGAGGTGTTGATCGATCGGATCAGCGTCTGGTTCACCGCGAGGTTGACCGACTCGCCGAACAGGCGCGCGGTCTTCTCCCCGTCCTCCGTCGTGTTCTCCCGGATCTTGTCGAACACCACGGTGGTGTCGTAGAGCGAGTACGCCAGGATCGTGAGGAACCCGATCACCGCCGCCGGGGAGATCTCGAAACCGGCCAGGGCGTACACGCCCACCGTGATCACGAGCACGTCGAGCAGCCCGATGATCGCTGCGGCCGACATCTTCCAGGTGCGGAAGTAGATCGCCAGGATCAGGAAGGTCAGCGCGAGGAAGATCGCCAGCCCCCACAGGGACTGCCGCGTCACGCTCTCACCCCACGCGGGACCGATGAACGAGGAGGTCACCGCGTCGGGCTCCACCTCGTACGCGTCGGCGAGAGCGCCGGCGACCTGCTGCGTCTCCGCCGCCGTCATCTGGTCGGTCTGGACTCGGATGTCCTGGTCGTTCACGATGACGACCTTGGTCGCGGCGCCGGGCACCACGGACTGCACGGCCTCGCTCGCGGTGTCCTGATTCAGCGTGGCCGGGGCGTTCACCGTGAACTGCGACCCGCCCGTGAACTCGATCGAGAACTGGATGGGACGGAACAGCGGCACGAGCGCGGACCCCACGACCAGCGCGATCGCGATGATGAACCACAGCCGACGGCGTCCGACGAACGGGAAGGAGGTCTTTCCCGTGTAGAGGTTGTTACCGAACTCGTTCATGGAAGCCATCAGGCGTCTCCCTCGCTTCCGCCCTTGGTCTGTTTCTCCGCGGCGAGGGCCTCGGCACGCTTGCGCTCTGCGATGGTCTGACGGCGGTCCGCCTCACCGCGTGAGCGGGCGTTCTTCGCGCCGCGACCTGCCGATGCCGTCGCCACCTCTCGGTACTGCGACCGGCTCCGGTACACGGCGCCGAGTGCCGCCGGGTCGAGTCCGGAGAGCTTGTGGCCCCCGCCGAAGAAGCGCGTCCGCGCGAGGAGCTGCATCACCGGATGGGTGAAGATGACGAAGATCATCACGTCGATGACGGTCGTCAGGCCGAGCGTGAACGCGAAGCCCTTCACCGTGGAGTCCGCGAGGATGTAGAGCACGACGGCCGCGAGGATGTTGATCGACTTCGAGATGTAGATCGTGCGCTTCGCGCGACCCCACCCGTCCTCGACCGCCGCCGTGATCGACTTGCCGTCGCGCAACTCGTCTCGGATCCGCTCGAAGTAGACAATGAACGAGTCGGCCGTGAAACCGATCGACACGATCAGACCCGCGACGCCCGCGAGCGACAGGCGGAACCCGATGCGCCACGCGAGGATGCAGATCACGATGTACGTCAGCACCGCCATCACCGCGATCGACGCGATGATCACCGTCCCGAGAGCGCGGTACGACAGCAAGGAGTAGACCGCGACCAGCGCCAGACCGATCAGACCAGCGATGAGCCCGATCTGGAGCTGCTGGGTGCCGAGAGTCGCGGAGATCGTGTCGGAGCTCTGCACCTCGAAGCTCAACGGCAGCGCACCGAACTTGAGCTGATCCGCGAGCGTCGTCGCGCTCTCCTGAGTGAAGCTGCCGGAGATGCTGGGACGGCCGTCGAGGATCACGCCGTTCATCCGCGGCGCACTGATCACGTCGCCGTCGAGCACGAACGCGAACTGGTCGCGCGGCGACAGACCGTCGATGCGGTTCTGGTTGAGGCGCGTGCTGACCTTGCCGAACGCGTCTGCGCCATCGCCGTTCATCGTGAGCTGCACGATCCAGGCGCCGCTCTTGGGGTCGCGGCCTGCCGACGCGTCGGTGATCGCGCGTCCGTCGAGCTCCATCGGGCCGAGGAGGAACTTCTGGGTGTCGTCCGGGGAGCAGGCGATGACCGGCTCGTCCTTCGGCGCACGCGACGGATCGTTGTCGGGGTTGGCGCAGTCGTACGCCTGGAACTCCGCGGCCAGCTTCTCGGTCACCCACGACAGATCGCTCGCGTCGGTCGGCTCCGCCGTCGGAGTGGCGTTCAGGCCGGGGTCGGGGCTCGGGAACGGCGTGGAGTTGCCGTCGTCGCCCACGAACGCGGTGCTCGCGGCCGTCGTGTACAGGACCGGACGGAACTCGAGCTGTGCGCTGGACTGGATGCGCTCCCTGGTCTGCTCGTCGGCCTCACCCGGGATCTGGACGACGATGTTGCGGCCGCCCTCCGTGGTGATGTCGGCCTCGGCGACACCCGAGGCATCCACGCGCTGGCGGATGATCGCCGCGGCCTGGTCGAGCTGCTCCTGCGACGGCGCTGCGCCGTCCTCGGTCTCGGCACTGAGGATGATCTGCGTGCCGCCCTGCAGGTCGAGCGCCAGTTCCGGCGCCCACGAACTCTGCTTGAAGACGTACACACCCAGCGCGTTGATGCCGAAGAGCACGCCCGTCACGAGGAGCAGGCCGAGGAGGACCCGCCAGGCGTGACGGACAGGTGAAGATGAAGCCACGTGTGTTCAGCTTTCTGGGAGGACGATGATCCGAGCGACCACGAGGGCCGCTGTCTTACTTGTCGTCGGCGTCCCGCTCGAGACGGGCGCGGGTCTCCTCCGGCGTCTCCGCCGTGGGGGCGGCGGGCTCGTCGACGATGTGGTCATCCACGCCGTCGACGGGCGCCTCCACGATAGCGTCCTTCGGCTCGACGATGCGCAGGATCGCCTGGCTGTGCACCTCGATGACGGTGCCCGGAGCGATCTCCACGAGGGCCGGCGCGTCCAGGTCGTCCGGGTCGAACGCCACGATGGTGCCGTAAATGCCGCCCTGCAGGAGGACCTTCGCGCCGGGAACCGTCTTGGTGGCCTTCTCCTCCTGCTCGGCCTTCATCTGCCTCGTCCGCTTGCGCGTGTTGAAGATCATGAAGATCAGGAGCACGGCCAGAAGGCCGAAGAGCACGAATTCCATGGGCATGGGGAA
This sequence comes from Microbacterium sp. K35, assembly GCF_004794375.1. Lineage (NCBI taxonomy): Bacteria > Bacillati > Actinomycetota > Actinomycetes > Micrococcales > Microbacteriaceae > Microbacterium > Microbacterium sp. K35. The sequence goes on from NZ_SSDM01000135.1 coordinate 15,678, forward strand.
GCGCCTTTCTCAGGTGCACGCACCAGCCATTGGGCGCACAGAGGTATCGGGGGAAGCCTTCAGCGATTATAGGTCATCCAGCGTGAGCATCCCGTCGGGGTGCGCCACCCCGAGGTGCGCATACGCCTCGGGTGTCGCGACCCGTCCGCGCGGCGTGCGCCCCAGGAATCCGATGCGGACGAGGTACGGCTCGACCACGCTCTCCACGGTCTCGGCCTCCTCGCCCACCGCGACCGCGAGGGTGCTGAGACCCACCGGTCCCCCGCGGAAACGCCGGACGAGCGCGTCGAGCACCGCGCGGTCCAGCCGGTCGAGACCGATCGCGTCGACGTCATAGAGCTCCAGCGCCGCCCGCACGTCGTGCAGCGTCGCCGCACCGTCGCCGTGCACCAGCGCGTAGTCGCGCACGCGGCGCAGCAGGCGGTTGGCGATTCGGGGGGTTCCTCGAGATCGGCGCGCGATCTCGGAGAGGGCGTCGGTCGGGAGCCCGACCCCCAGCACCGACGCGGAACGCGCGATGACCTGCTCGAGCTCGCCCTCCTCGTAGAACTCGAGGTGGCCGGTGAACCCGAAGCGGTCGCGGAGCGGATTGGGCAGCAGGCCCGAGCGCGTCGTCGCCCCGACCAGGGTGAACGGCGACAGCTCCAGGGGGATGCTCGTGGCGCCCGCACCCTTGCCCACCATGATGTCGATGCGGTAGTCCTCCATCGCGAGGTAGAGCATCTCCTCCGCGGAGCGGGCCATGCGATGGATCTCGTCGATGAACAGCACCTCGCCCGGCATCAGGCTCGACAGCAGAGCCGCGAGATCTCCCGCGTGCTGGATCGCGGGGCCGCTGGACATACGGAGCGGACGCTCGCTCTCGTGGGCGACGATCATCGCGAGCGTGGTCTTGCCGAGTCCCGGAGGACCCGCGAGCAGGATGTGATCGGCGGGTCGGGACTGCAGGCGCGCGGCCTCGAGCAGCAACTGGAGTTGGCCGCGCACCTTCTGCTGGCCCACGAAGTCGCCGAGGCTGGAGGGGCGCAGCGCGCCCTCGATCGCGAGCTCCGACTCGTCGGTGGGCTCGGTCGGGTCGAGCGGGTCAGACACGCGCCGATCCTCCCTGCGCCGGGCCGAGCAGGGCGAGCGTGCGCCGCAGCAGCGACGCGACCGACGCCCGCTCGGCTTCGGTCGCCGCGGCAGCGGTCTCGGTCGCCGCCTCGGCGGCCACCTTCTCCGACCACCCGAGACCCACGAGCGCGGCGGCGACCTGCGACACGATGTCACTCCCCCCCGAGGCCTGCGTCGCGGCCGGGGCGGCAACGGCGTGCACCTTCCCCGCGAGCTGCACCACGATGAGCTTGGCCGTCTTGGGCCCGATGCCGGACACACGCCGGAACGGGGCGTCGTCCTCGGCGGTGACGGCCTCGGCGATCTGGTCCGTCGTCAGATGCGACAGCACGCCCAGCGCCGACTTCGGCCCCACGCCCGTCACGCTGAGCAGCAGCGTGAAGATCTCCAGCTCCGCCCGATCGGCGAAGCCGAAGAGCGAGAGGGCGTCCTCGCGCACGATCAGGCTCGTGTGCAGGCGCAGCTTCTCCCCCACCGTCGCCGTGTGCGCGACATCGGCGGGGACAGCGACCGCGAAGCCCACGCCACCCACGTCGATGACGACCTGGTCCGGCGTCGTGTGCAGCACGGTGCCGTGCAGAGAGGAGATCATCCTCCCAGCCTAGGAGGTCGCTCGCACATATGTTCGAGCGACACGCTCCGCGTCCGCCCAGGCCCGCTGCGCGGGGGTCAGTCCGCCC
>NZ_SSDM01000136.1:0-647 GCF_004794375.1 Microbacterium sp. K35
AGCCCCGCCCGGGCGGGCCTTGCGGGCGGGGCTGCCGGAGTCGGCGAGGGTGGGCAGCGGTGCGAGGTCCTGGCCGCGCTCGGCGGCGGTGACGAACACGTCGAGCGTGCGGTCGAGGCCGGCCAGCGCGGCGGCGAACTCCTCGTCCTCGCCCGCGAACGGCAGGTCGACCCAGCCGCCGGCGAGGTCGAGGCCGTGGCGGGAGAGGCGCTCGTCGAGCTCGGCGCCCTGGCCGAGGAGACCGACGGGGCCCAGGTCGATGCCCTGGTATCCGGCTTCGCTGATCCAGCGGGCGAGCTGCTCCCCGTCGGGGAGGGCCACGAGGTCCGGTCGAGCGAGTTCGAAGACTCCGTAGCTCACCGGCGCGTTCGCGATGCGGATCACGCGTTGTCCTTTCTCCATTGAATGGTCGAACCCTGGGTTCGTCTCGAATGTTAGCAGGTCATGACATATGCATCAATCGTCCTCCGAGAACCCCTGCACCACGACCGAGCGCACCCCGTCGAGGCGGGCGATCGCGTCGATCAGCTCGGAGCGCGACCCCGGCTCGGCCTCCGCGAACTCGAGCGTCGCCCGCATGTCCGCCTCACCGTGGATCCGCGCGGCACCGAGCAGTGTGGCGGGCAGCCCCCGCCGCTCGGTGCCGC
>NZ_SSDM01000137.1:0-20968 GCF_004794375.1 Microbacterium sp. K35
TGGGGCGGCGTCCGCCACCGCCGCCCCACCCGCACCCTCGAACCCCTCGTCGCGCCCGGCCCCATCGGGGACCCCGGAGCCGACGACCGCACCCCGCACCGCACCACCGCAGGAGGACCAGTGACCGCGCCGATCAGCGACATGCACGAAGGGCACACCACCCGGGGTCGCTACGACACCCAGCCGACCGTGGCGCTGCCGCCGGGCGAGCGCATCCTGCGCGGCGCCGAGGCGTGGGCCGCCGCCGCCGAGCTCGCCGAGGCCCGCGCCCGCGTGACCGGCACGGCGCCCGTGCTGCTGGTGGACACCTACCCCGGCGTCGACGTGCCCGCGCTCGCCGCCCAGGTGGAGGCCGCCCTTCCCGCCTGGACCCTCACCGACGTGGAGACCGCGGCGCGTCCGGTCGCCGAGGTCGAGCGGCTGATCGCCCCGAACCTCACCGACGACCGGGTCTTCGGCGTCATGAGCCACTTCACCCTGGACGACTTCTACGACGCCGAGCGCCTCGACGCCCTCGCGGCCGCGATCACCGGAACCCCGACGGTCGTGGTCGGCTGGGGCGCGGCGCTGCTCGAGGACCGTCTGGCCGGAGCCTCCGCGACCGTGCTGGTCGACATGGCCCGCTGGGAGATCCAGCTGCGGCAGCGCCAGGGGGCCACGAACTGGCGCGCGGACAACCCCGGCGAGGACAACCTGCGCAAGTACAAGCGCGGTTTCTTCGTGGAGTGGCGGGTGGCCGACCGCCACAAGCGCACGCTGTTCGACACGCTCGACTTCGTGCTCGACGGCAACGCGATCGCCCCGGCCGAACCGCACCCCGACTCCCCCGACGCGGGCATGATCACGGGCACCGCCTTCCGGCAGGCCCTGAAGGATGCGGCGCACCGCCCGTTCCGCGTCGTGCCGTTCTTCGACCCCGGCGTGTGGGGCGGGCAGTGGATGAAGAACCTCATCGGGCTCGACCCCTCGAAGGACAACTACGCGTGGTGCTTCGACTGCGTGCCCGAGGAGAACTCGCTGCTGCTGGAGGGCGACGGCGGCGTGATCGAGCTGCCCGCGCTCGACCTGGTGTTCAGCCGCCCGGTCGATCTGCTCGGCGCCAAGACGTTCGCGCGCTTCGGGGCCGAGTTCCCCATCCGCTTCGACTTCCTCGACACGATGGACGGCGGCAACCTCAGCCTGCAGGTGCATCCGCTGACGGACTACATCCAGAACACGTTCGGCATGCACTACACGCAGGACGAGAGCTACTACATGCTCGACGTCGGCGACGACGCGGTCGTGTACCTGGGCACCAAGGAGGGCATCGACCCCGCCGAGATGCTGCAGGATCTGGCGACCGCGCAGGACGGCGAGCACCCGTTCCCCGCCGAGAAGTACGTCAACTCGTTCCCCGCCCGCAAGCACGACCACTTCCTGATCCCCGCGGGCACCGTGCACGCATCGGGATCGAATTCGATGGTGCTGGAGATCTCGGCGACGCCGTTCATCTTCACGTTCAAGCTGTGGGACTGGGGCCGCGTGGGCCTCGACGGCATCCCCCGCCCCGTGCACCTCGACCACGGCGCCCGCAACATCCAGTGGGACCGCGACACCACCTGGGTGATGGAGAACCTGGTCGACCGCGTCGAGACCGTGCACACCGATGACGAGGTCACCGAGGAGCGCACGGGACTGCACGAGCTGGAGTTCATCGAGGTGCGCCGGCACTGGTTCGCGCAGGGCGCCGATCACGACACCGAGGGCACGGTCAACGTGCTCAACCTGGTGGAGGGCGACGAGGTGCGGGTGGTCAGCCCGACCGCATCGTTCGAGCCCTTCGTGATCCACTACGCCGAGACCTTCATCGTGCCGGCCGCGGTGGGCGCGTACCGGATCGAGCGCACCGAGAACTCGCGGAGCCCGCGCTTCGCGACCGTCAAGGCCTCCGTGCGCGGCACGCGCACGGGTGACAACTGAACACCGACACCCGACACGAACATCGACACCCGACACACAGCACGAGACATCACCGCGAGGATCCCACCCGGGAATCCCTTGCACCGCCGTCATCACCTCGGTATCGTGAGACCAGATTTCTGGTAACGATACCAACACGAACAAGGGAGTTCTGAATGATTTCGCGACGCACGATCGCCGCCGCCGCGGCCGGTCTCCTCCTCGGCACCCTGGCTCTCGCCGGCTGCTCCGGCGACTCCGGAGGCGGAGGCGCCGAGGGCGGAGAGGTCACCGGCACGCTCAACTTCTACACCGACAAGGCGGCGTGGAAGCCCGACTTCGAGTCGCTCAACGAGGTCAGCGGCGACGCCGTCGACATCACCCTCAAGACCACCGGCTACTCCGACGCCAACCAGTACGACGCCTTCATCAAGCAGTCGTTCCGCACCGACAAGTCGCCCGGCCTGTTCACGTGGCACACCGGCGACTCGCTCAAGCAGCTGGTCGACGAGGGCCTGGTGGCCGAGACCACCGACATCTGGAGCAAGGCCGTCGACGAGGGCTGGGTGAGCGAAGACCTGCGCGACAGCTACACGTTCGACGGCAAGCAGTACTGCGTGCCCATGAACATCGCCTACTGGATCATGTTCTACAACAAGGCCGCCTTCGCCGACAACGGCATCGAGGTGCCCACCACGTGGGACGAGCTGAACACCGCCGCCGAGACCCTGAAGGACGCCGGGGTCACCCCGTACTACCAGACCAGCGTGCTGTTCACCTTCCAGTGGTTCCAGCACCTCGTCGCCTCCACCGACCCCGACCTGTACGCCGGGCTCACCACGGGCGACGTGAAGTACACCGACCCCGAGATCGTCGACGTCATGAACGTGTGGCTCGAGGAGCAGGAGAACGGCTGGTTCAGCGACGCGGGCAGCACCACCGACCCCGCGGTCGGGCTCAAGCAGGGCGACTACGCCATGATCAACTTCGGCACGTTCTTCGCCGGCAACCTCGAAGGCGCCGGCATGACCACCGACGACTACGGCATGTTCGCGATCCCCGCGGTGAACGGCGACCTCGACACCACCCCGGTGGCCGTCGAGTCCGGCCCGATCTGCACGGCCGAGAACTCGAAGCAGCGCGACCTCGGACTCGCCTACGCCGAGTGGTGGATGTCGCCCGAGGCGCAGACCGCGTGGAACGACGCCCACGGCGACGTGGCGTTCAACCCGAAGGCCGAGGTCGCCGACCCCGCCCTGGCCGAGCTCGGCGAGCAGATCGCCGGCGACGACTACTCCCTCTACGACCGGTTCTTCGAGGCCATGCCCACCGAGATCGTGACCACCGCGATCGAGCAGTTCGGCGCCTTCAACGCCAACCCGGGCGACCCGATGCCGTTCCTGGAGAAGATCCAGGCGACGGCTGACAAGTACTGGGCAGAGCAGGAGTAAGCGAGCGGATGGCGCATCAGAAGACGCCGTACCAGTGGTCCGCCCGGGGCTTCGTCGCCCCGGGCGTGATCCTGGTGGCGGTCCTGCTCTACCTCCCGCTGCTGTGGACGGTGTTCCTCAGCTTCACGTCGTACAACGGCCTCGGCAGCCCCGACTGGATCGGGCTCGACAACTACGTCGAGATGTTCACCGACGCCGACTTCGTGGGCTCCGCGATGAACACCGTGCTCTGGGTGATCGGCACCCTGATCATCCCGGTCGGCATCGGCCTGGCGATCGCGCTGCTCACCTGGAACCTCGGCGGGGGCATCTGGCTGCGCCTCCCGTTCCTCATCCCCTACGCCCTCTCCGGCATCGGCGTCGGCGTGGTGTGGTCGTTCATCCTCTCCTCGGGCGGCGCGCTCGACCAGGCCCTCGCGGCGTTCGGGATCACCGACCCGCCCCGGTGGCTGCTCGACGCCCCGCTCAACACCGTCGTGATGATCATCGCCTCGTCGTGGCAGGGCGTCGGCGTGAACGCGCTGCTGTTCACGATCGGGCTCCAGGCCATCCCGAAGGAGCCCCTGGAGGCCGCGCGCATCGACGGCGCCGGCGGCGTCCGGCTCTTCACGAGCATCCTGTGGCCCATGCTGCGCCCGCTCACCGCCGTGGTCGTCGGGCTCTCGATCGTCGCGAGCCTCAAGACCCTCGACATCGTGTGGGGCATGACCAAGGGCGGACCCGGCACCGTCTCCGAGACCCTCGCGCTGACGATGTACAAGGAGACGTTCGTGAACAGCGACTACGGCCTCGGCTCCGCGATCGCGGTGTTCCTGACCGTGATCACCCTCGTCGCGTCGGTGCTGTACCTGCGCCAGCAGCTCTCCCCGAAGAAGGAGATGTGATGTCGAAGATCATCCGCACCGCCGTGCTCGTCGTCCTCGGGATCGTGTGGCTGCTGCCCGCGTACCTGCTGGTCGTGAATGCCATGAAGGACCCGACCACCTTCACGTCGAAGGAGTCGTGGATCCCCACCGACTTCCACCTGTTCGAGAACTTCGGCCAAGCGCTCGAGCTCTCCGGCATCGGCGACAGCATCGTCAGCACCCTCATCTACTCGATCGTGTCGCCCACCATCGCCGTGCTCGTGGGGGCGGCGGCCGGCTTCGCGATCGTGGCCCTGCGCCTCAAGCGCGGCTTCCTGTGGTTCGTCGTGATCTTCGGCGGCACGGTGTTCCCGCTGCAGATGGTGCTGCTGCCCCTGTTCGACGCCTACTCCCGCACCGGGCTCTTCGACACCCGGCTCGGCATGATCATGATCTACACCGTGATCTCGGTGCCGTTCTCGGCGTTCGTGATGCGCAACTTCTTCACCGGCGTCGCGCACAACGTGTTCGAGGCCGCGGTGCTCGACGGCGCCACCACCTGGCGCATCTTCACCCGGATGTACCTGCCGATGGCGTCGAGCGCGCTGGTCGCGATCTTCATCCTGCAGGCCACGTTCGTGTGGAACGACCTGCTGCTCGGCCTCACGCTCAGCCAGTCCGACGACATCCGCCCCATCATCACCACGCTGTCGGGCATGCAGAGCACCTACGGCGGCGCGCAGATGTCGGTCGTGCTCGCCGCGGCCGTGCTGGTGTCGCTGCCCACCGTCATCCTGTTCCTCTGCACCCAGCGGTTCTTCGCCAAGGGCCTCGCGCTCGGCCAGTACTGATCCCCCTCCGCCTCGAAAGGCATCATGAATCCCCTCATCCCCACCGTCGAGGATCTGGTCGCCGATGCGGTCACGCATCACTACGACGACATGATCGCGCCCACGGGCCTGACGAACATGCTCGGCACGGTGCGCGTCGATCACGACCTCACCGCACTCAGCGCCGTGCAGTTCCCGCCCGTGTCGCAGGGGCTCACGCAGACCGCGGTGCTGTTCGTCGACGGCCGGCTGTTCGCGTCGTACGGCGTCGCCGTCACGCACGAGTGGCGGCCCGACCGGGTGGTGCGGCGGGCGACCGTGGGCGAGCTCGAGATCGAGACGACGACCGTGTGCGTGCCGGGGCGGACGGCGGTGGCGATCGACATCGCGGTGCGCAACACCGGAGCGACCGACCGCGAGGTGCGCATCGGGCTCTCGGCCGCGGCACGCGTGACCCGCTCCGCCGACGCCTGGCTCGACGCCGAGTCGCCCTCCGAGCGCGACACCGCCACGGTCGACGGCGAGTGCCTCGTCTTCGCCTCCGCCGATGCCGCGGCGTGGAGCGTGCAGGGCCTCACCGGAGGATCCGCGGCGCTGAGCGGCGTGGCCGAGCTGCCCGACGCGTTCGACACGGGCATCGGCGGCAACGGTCGCGGCGGCGAGCTGTCGGCCGTGCTCACCGTGCCGGCGGGCGCCGTCTCCCGCACGGCCTACGTGCAGGCGCTCGGCCTCTCGCGCGACGACGCCGCCCGCACGTACGCGCTCGTGTCGGCCGACGTGCCCGCGGCCCTGACCGCCGCGCAGGAGTTCTGGAACCGGCAGATGCGGGCCGCGTTCGACTCCGCCGACACCGAGTTCTCGGGCGCCCTGCCGCTGCTCGACACCGCGTCCGAGCCGCTGCGGCGCCTGTACTGGTGGGCGGTGCTCGGGGTGATCTGGTTCCGCCGCGACTTCGCCGGCAACGTGCTCGGGCGGTCGTACGACACGCTGATGCCGAACTACTGGGGCACCACCACGTTCATCTGGGACTACAGCCTCAGCTCCGTCAGCCACGCCCTGCTCGACCCCGACGAGATGCGGGCGCAGGTGCGGCACTGGATCTCCCTCGACATCCACTCGCACTTCGGCACCTCCTCGCTCACGGGCGGCCCCGTCGGCCGCTGGTACTCGGTGAACGACTACGCCATGACCCGGCTCGTGCACGACTACGTGCGGTTCACCGGCGACGTGGCCTTCCTCGACGAGATCGTGGGGGATCAGACGGTCGCCCGGTCGGTGCGGGAGTGGGCGACGAACTGGAAGGAGTTACGTCGCGACACCGCGCTGGCCGACTACGGCGAGATCGACAACCTGCTGGAGTGCGTCAGCTCCTACACGCACGAGGTCGCGAGCCTCAACGCCGCGAACGTGTGGAGCATGCGCACGGCCGCCGACCTCGCCGCACTGCAGGGAGACGAGACCGCCGCGGCCGAGCTGCGCGCCGACGCCGAGGCGCTGCTGCCCGCGGTGATCGAGCGGTACCTCCCCGGGACCGGTATCTTCGCCGCCGGGCAACCCGACGGCACGCTGCTGCCGGTTCGCCACTGCTACGACTTCAGCATCGTCGGCACCACCATCGCCGACGACCTCGCCCCGGGCGTGCGCGACGACATGGTCGCGTTCTTCCAGCGGGAGCTGCAGACCGACAACTGGATGCGGGCGCTCTCGCCCTGGGACCCCGACGCCAGCTACAGCCCGCGCCCCGACCACCAGTGGAACGGCGCCTACCCCGCCTGGCCCGCCGACGCCGGGCGCGCGCTCGCAGCCCTCGGAGCACCCGAGGTGCTGACGGCCTGGGTCGAGGGGCTCTCCCGCACCGCGAACCAGGGCCCGATGGGCCAGGCGCACTTCGTGGACGAGGCGGTGCCCGGCATCAACGGCGGCGCCCGCAAGGCCCCACCCCAGCTGCCGTACATCATCGACTGGGCGTGCTCGTCGTCTGGCGCCTGGATCGAGCTCGTGGTCGAGGCGCTGTTCGGGGTGTCGGTCGCCGCGGACGGCACGATGCGGGCCGCCGGCTGCGTGGCCGCCCTCGACCCGCACGCCGTGCTGCGCGGCCTGCGCGTCGGCGAGCGCGCGTACGACATCGACGCGGCCGGAGGGATCACCCGCACCCCTGGCCGATGACGCCCTTCCTCTCGCTCCGCTCTCTCGAAAGCCCGCGCAACCGACGAGACGACAGGCCCCCAGACGCACCACCCCCGCACCACCCGAACACGAAGGAGTGATCGATATGAGAAGACGCACGATCGCGGCAGGTCTCGCCGCCGCAGCCCTCGGCGCCGGAGCGCTGTTCGCCGCACCCGCGACGGCCGCGGTGCCCGCCGGCGGAGGACACGGCAGCGGCCCCGGCCAGTGCTCCCTGGTCGACAAGACGCTCACCGCCACCGCGAGCGTGAACCAGGGCCTCACCGACACGTTCACCACCTACGGCAACACGGGAGGCGAATGGACCGGCGGCGACAGCACCTACTCGCTGCCGCTCGGCAGGGGGAAGACCGGATGGTTCTTCTCCGACACGTTCCTCGGCACCGTGAACCCCGACGGCTCGCGGCCCACCGACTCCCCCTTCGTGAACAACTCCGTGGTGGTGCAGGACCGCCGGGGGAACCTGACCACGATCACCGGCGGCACCCCCGACGACCCGGCCGGCATCATCCCGCCCGAGCCCGACGGCAAGTGGTACTGGATCGGCGACCCGACCCCCGGCCGCGACGGGACCGTGCAGGTGCCGCTGCTGCAGTTCGCGCGCACCGGCACCGGCCAGTGGGACTTCGCGTGGACCGCGAACCGGCTGGCCACGCTCGACGGGCAGACGCTGCAGCTCGAGTCGATCGACGACCTCCCCTCCGCGACGGGCATCAACTGGGGCTCGTGGACGCTGGAGGAGCGCGGCACGACGTACGTCTACGGCATCGCCGACCCGGGTGGAGTGCGCTCCGCCTACGTCGCCCGCGTGCAGGACCGCGACGGCCTCACGGGCACCTGGACCTACTGGAACGGCACCGGATGGTCGGCCGCCGAGACCGACGCGGTGCCCGTGGTGCCGTACGTCGCGAACGAGTTCAGCGTCGCGCCCTACCGCGACGGCTACCTGCTCGTGACGCAGGACACCTCGGAGCTGTTCAGCACCCGCATCGTCGCGCGCACCTCGTGCTCGCCGATCGGCCCGTTCACCGACCCGGTCGAGCTGTACCGCACGCCCGAGACCGGAGCGCTGGGCAGCTACGGCGACCCCGACGTGTTCACCTACAACGCGCACGAGCACCCGAACCTGCGCCAGGGCAACCGCATCCTGGTGTCGTACAACGTGAACACATTCGACAACGTGGGCGACGTGTACGACGACGCCTCGATCTACCGCCCGCGGTTCATCGACGTGCAGCTCAAGGTCACCGGATGACCGACGACCGCACGGCGCTCCGGGGGCTCCTGGCCTCCGGGGCGCCGGTCACCTGGGTGTGCACGGGCGACTCGATCACGCACGGCCTCATCCACACCCGCGGCGCCAGGAACTACGTCGAGCACCTGCACGAGCTGATCCGGGGCGACCGCGGGCGCGTGCAGGACACCGTGATCAACACGGCCATCACCGGCTGGCGCGCCGACCTGATCCTCGACGACTTCGAGCGCCGCGTGGCCCACTGGCGGCCCGACGTGGTGACGCTCATGATCGGCACGAACGACTGCACCACGCAGTGGCTCGACCCCGTGATCGAGGTGTCCGCGTTCGCACGGTCGATCGCGGAGTTCGTACGACGCGTGCGCGACCTCGGCGCCGTGCCGGTGCTGCAGACCCCGCCCGCGGTCGACCTGCTCCATGCGCCCGACCGCGCCCGCATCGGTGACTTCGCGCAGGCGATCCGCGACGTCGCAGAAACCGAGGGCGTGATCCTGGTCGACCAGCACGCCGCCTTCACCGCGTTCTCCGCGGGCACCGGTCCGGGCAACGAGGACATGCCGTGGGGGCTGCTCGACGACGCGTTCCACCCGAGCGCCGCCGGGCACGCCCTGCTCGCGCTCGGCCTCGCCGACGCCCTGGGCCTGTCCGACGCGGATGCCGCCGCGGGCACGGGCTCCCCGGTGCTCGCGGACCTCTCCGCCCGCGTGGCCGTGGCCCGCCACCCGCAGTGGCCCCCGGTCTGACGCGCGACGGCGCCCCCGGGGCGCTCGCGGGATCGGAAACGCTCCGCCGGAAGCCCCCGCGGGCGCCTTTTCGCACTCGCACCTTCAGCGAAGCCCCCCGCGACGCCTTCCGCGGGATCAGAAGCGCTCCGCCGGGAGCCCCCGCGGGCGCCTTTTCGAACCCGCACCCCCGGCGAGACCCACGGCAGGACCCCCGGCGGGATCAGCGCCCGAACCTCAGCGGGCGACGTCGAGCACCCAGGTGACGCCGAAGCGGTCGGTCAGCATGCCGAAACCGGGCGACCACGACGACGCGGCCAGCGGTTCGATCACGCTCGCCCCCTCCGTCAGCGCCCCCCAGTAGCCCTCGAGCTCGGGGAGGGTGTCCGCCCGCAGCGACTGGAAGAACGCGCGGTCGGTGAGGGTCGCGCCGTTCTCCCGCCGCGTCGAGCCCGCCGTGGTCGCCGGGTCGTCCAGCCCGGGGATGTCGTACGCCATGAGCCGGATCCCGTGGTCGCCGTCGAGCTGGCCGAACACGATCCGGTCCGCACCGGGCGCGTCCGCGGGCCTGCCCACCTCGGCGTAGGTCGTGGCGTGCACGGTGCCACCGAACACCGAGCGGTAGAAGTCGAGCGCCTGCCGGGCCGTGCCGCGGAAGTTCAGGTGCGTGGTGGTGGTGAGGGACATGGGCTTCTCCTGGTTCTGCGGGCTGCCGTTCAGCGCCGCCGTGAGTCCACGATCACAGGGGTAGCGGTCGGTTTCTGTCCTCTCCCTCCCGCACAATGAAGTCATGACCGGAAGCTCCTCCCGCATGCTCGCGCTGCTGTCGCTGCTGCAGGCGACGCGCGACTGGCCGGGCCAGGAACTCGCCGACCGCCTCGGCGTCACACCCCGCACCGTCCGCCGCGACGTCGACCGGCTGCGCAACCTCGGCTACCGCATCGGATCGAGCAAGGGCCCGTACGGCGGCTACCGCCTCGAAGCCGGGTCCGAGCTGCCGCCGCTGCTGTTCGACGACGACCAGGCGGTCGCGATCGCGGTGGCACTGCAGGGCGCGAGCGCGAGCGGCGTCGATGTGACCGAGGCCGCGGAGCGCGCCCTCGCGACCGTGCGGCAGGTGATGCCCTCGCGGCTCCGGCACCGGATCGACGGCATCCGCTTCACCGGCGCGGCGGCCGAGGTGCGGGTGGACCCGGGGGTGCTGGAGGCGGCGAGCGCGGCGGTGCGCGACCGGCGGGTGCTGCGCTTCGACTACGGCGCGGCGGCGGACCGCCCCCCTCGGCGCACGGAACCCCATGCCGTCGTGGCGCGCGAGGGCCGGTGGTACCTGCTGGCGTGGGACCTGGAGGCGGCGGACTGGCGCACCTACCGGCTCGACCGGATGCGACCGCGGGTGCCGAGCGGGCCGTCGTTCACGCCGCGACCGCTTCCCGCGGAGGATGCCGCGACCCACCTGGCGGCGCGGGCGAAGGGCTCGACCACGGAGGACCGCTGGCCGTGCATCGGCGAGGTCGTGATCGAGCTTCCGGCGCGGGCGGTGGTGCCGTGGGTGGGCGACGGCGAGGTCGAGGAGCGGCCGGACGGGCGCTGCCGCGTGACGGTGGGTTCGTGGTCGTGGGTGGGCGTGCTCGCCGCGGTCGCCCGGTTCGATGCGCCCTTCACGGTGGTCGGACCGGAACCCCTGCGCGAGGCGGCGGAGACGCTCGCGGCCCGGTTCGCCACGGCCGCGGACCCGCCCTCCTGATCCAGGCGTACACGGACGATCCGGATACCGTGCGAGTCCATCGCGTGCTCCACACGAAGAGAGACATCGCTTCCGTCCTCACCGCCCGCATCTGACGCCCAACCCTCGCGGGAGAGCCGCCTCACCCGCGCCGGTAGACTGAAGACGCCCCGCCGGCCCCTTCCCTTGGAGTGCGCGTGACCACCCCCTCTGCACCTTCCCCCCAGCACGTCCCCGACTCGGTCGAGAACGCGATCGCGACGCCCGAGAAGGAGCAGCCGTACGGCGCGCTCGGGCTCAAGGACGACGAGTACGCGCGCATCAAGGAGATCCTCGGCCGCCGCCCCACCTCGGGCGAGCTGGCGATGTACTCGGTGATGTGGTCGGAGCACTGCTCGTACAAGTCGAGCAAGAACTACCTGCGCCGCTTCGGCCAGAAGGTCTCCGACGAGATGAAGGAACGCCTCATGGTCGGCATGGGGCAGAACGCGGGCGTCATCGACGTCGGCGAGGGCTGGGCCGTCACCTTCAAGGCGGAGTCGCACAACCACCCGAGCTTCATCGAGCCGTTCCAGGGTGCGGCCACCGGCGTCGGCGGCATCGTGCGCGACATCATCTCGATGGGCGCCCGCCCGGTCGCGGTCATGGACGCGCTGCGCTTCGGCGCGATCGACCACCCCGACACGGCCCGCGTGGTGCACGGCGTCACGAGCGGCATCAGCTTCTACGGCAACTGCCTCGGCCTGCCGAACATCGGCGGCGAGACCGTCTTCGACTCGGTGTACCAGGCGAACCCGCTCGTGAACGCGCTCGCCGTGGGCGTGCTGCGCCACGAAGACCTCAAGCTCGCCAACGCGACCGGCGTGGGCAACAAGGTCGTGCTGTTCGGCGCCCGCACGGGTGGCGACGGCATCGGCGGGGCGAGCATCCTCGCCTCCGACTCGTTCGACTCCACCGGCCCCACCAAGCGCCCCGCGGTGCAGGTGGGCGACCCGTTCGCCGAGAAGGTGCTCATCGAGTGCTGCCTGGAGCTGTACCGCGGCGAGCTGGTCGAGGCGATTCAGGACCTCGGCGCCGCCGGCATCTCCTGCGCGACCAGCGAGCTCGCGGCCAACGGCAACAGCGGCATGCACGTCTCGCTCGACAACGTGCTGCTGCGTGACCCCACGCTCACGGCCGAGGAGATCCTCATGTCGGAGTCGCAGGAGCGCATGATGGCGATCGTCGCGCCCGAGAAGCTCGACGCGTTCATGAAGGTCGTCGACAAGTGGGAGGTCGAGACCTCCGTGCTGGGCGAGGTCACCGGCGACGGGCGTCTCATCATCGACTGGCAGGGCGAGCGCATCGTCGACGTCGACCCGTCCACGGTCGCCGTCGACGGCCCCGTGTACGACCGCCCGGTCGCGTACCCCACCTGGATCGACGCCCTGCAGGCCGACGCCGCCGAGAACCTGCCGCGCGCCAACGACCCGGAGACGCTGCGCGAGCAGTTCCTGTCGCTCGTCGCGAGCCCGAACCTCGCCGACACCCGCTGGATCACCAACCAGTACGACTACTACGTGCTCGGCAACACCGCTCTGAGCTTCCCCGACGACGCGGGCATGATCCGGGTCGACGAGGAGTCGGGCCTCGGGTTCTCCATCGCGACCGACGCCAACGGCCGCTACTGCCAGCTCGACCCGTACGCGGGGGCGCAGCTCGCGCTCGCGGAGGCCTACCGCAACGTGGCCGTGACGGGCGCCACGCCCACCGCGATCACCGACTGCCTCAACTTCGGCTCCCCCGAGAACCCCGAGGTCATGTGGCAGTTCGGGCAGACGGTCGACGGTCTGGCCGACGGCTGCTACGAGCTGGGCACCCCGGTCACGGGCGGCAACGTCTCGTTCTACAACCAGACCGGCGACGTGCCGATCCACCCGACCCCGCTCGTCGGCGTGCTCGGCATCATCGACGACGTGTCCCGCCGCATCCCGTCGGGGTGGCAGGACGAGGGGCAGAACATCTACCTGCTCGGCACCACGCAGACCGAGCTGTCGGGCTCCGCGTGGGCCGAGGTCGTGCACCAGCACCTCGGCGGTCGCCCGCCGAAGGTCGACCTCGCGGGGGAGAAGCGCCTCGCGGGCCTGCTCGCTGCGGCACGCGACGAGTGGCTGATCTCGTCCGCGCACGACCTGTCCGAGGGCGGCCTGGCGCAGGCGCTCGCGGAGGGCGTGATGCGCTTCGGCGTCGGCGCCCGCGTGTGGCTCACCGAGATCATGGACCGCGACGGGGTGGACGCCGCGACCGCGCTGTTCTCCGAGTCGACCGGTCGCGTGATCGTGACCGTGCCCCGCGAGGACGACGTGAAGTTCCGCGGGCTGTGCGAGGGCCGCGGCTACCCGGTGATGCGCATCGGCGTGACCGACAGCGAGCCGCAGCTCGAGGTGCAGGACGTGTTCACCGTGTCGGCCGCCGAGCTGCGCGAGCGCTCGCAGGCCACGCTGCCGTCGTACTTCGGCCCGACCGTGACGGAGCCGGTGGACGCATGAGCGACAACCTCAGCGAGGACTACGGCGACCTCGGCGAGAAGCGCAACCGGCGCATCCGCATCGTGGCGTGGACGGTCATCGTGGCGCTGATCCTCGGTGGCGGCGGCGCGACCGTGCTCACGATCCTCCTCGGCTGAGCCGGTCTCTCGCGATATCGAACCCGCACCTTGGCATACGCGGCCAGCGCCCCACCTCTGCACGCAGATTCAGCGCGTTTCCAATAAATGCAGGATGTTGAACGCAGGCTCTACAGAACGCTCCACGACTGCACCGTGGTCAAGCCAAGCCGCATAGACTGCATCGCGTTGATGGCCGGCTGGAGCGCCCTTCGCATACTTACGTTCGTCATCGAAGCAGCTCTCAACCCAGCGACCGCTTGATCAATCGATGCAAGGTGGTTCGTCAATTCGGGCATTGAATGAAGCGATCTAAGAAGCTCATCAAGCTGAGCGTCGGCGACAGGCAGGTCGATGCTCCGCAGCTCATTGACCACAGCTCGGACGCTGGCGTCGGTCGAGTTTACGGTCTGCTGAAACACGGTCGCCTTTGCATTGAAGTCACTTGCCGCGTCGGCGATTTGCGGCACTGCCTGGCTCAGCCCCGCGGAACGCCTTTGTGCGCTACCGGCGCTCATTCGCGGCGTTGCTTGCTCGATAACGGCGCCCAGTGCGGTCATGGACGCGAAAGAATCCTGCATCGCACGTGTCGTCGATTCAACATCATTCATCAGCGAACTCAGATCCGCTTCAGAGTCCGCGCCGACCTCGACGACGTCACCGGAGGACTGCTCACGCTCGCTAAGCGCTGCCTCCGCAACACTCAAGGATCGGTCAAGGTCGTCGATCATTCTGTTCACCGCAGCGACCCACTGCGGTGATTCGTACCCGAGTGCCCACTCTTCTTCGATCACGCGGAAGTTCAGCCGCTCAATTAAGCGAACCTCGTCGATTGGATGTTCGCTGGTTATGTTGCGAGACCCTGCCAGGACAAGGGGCAGGACCAGTTCCGTCACCCCAAGTTGTCGCGCATTCTCGTAAAACGTATTCAGCTCCTCGACGCATGCATCACTGGTGAAGTACCGCATCGTCACAACTGGGATGAAGAACGTTGCCCCGAGAACGCTCTCCCTGATCTTGTTGCGCCAGTCTTCGCCCCACCCGATGGAATCACGGTCAACGAAGATTTCAAGCTGTCTTCCTGTCGCGGCCTCGAACCGGCCAGCCAGTTCTTCCTTGAGCCGGTCGACCACGTGAAGGTACACGTCATTGTCGCGCCGATGATAACTAAGAAAACAGCGCGTAACGGTGACTGCATTGTCAGGCATGGCTGCGACTGTATCGGAATAAGTCTCACTGAGAAAGGGCAGGCGAGAACCGCAGCGTAAGCCTCGGCACCTAGGCGCCCACCTACTCGCGTCAGCGCAAACTGTCCTGCGCTGCAGCCGGACACTCCACAACTCCTAGAGTGTGCAGATCCCGTCTGCCACGGCCGCCTTGTTCCTCGGGCGGAATCTGATGGTGAGCCGCCACTGCGCCGTCCGTTTCCTTCCTCACCCCCAGGCGTCAGCGGAAGAGGAAGCGCGTCAGGGCGACGACCGAGCCCGGGTCGTGGGCTTCGCGGCCGAGCGCCTCGACGATGATCGCCCCGAGGATCGCGCGACCGAGCTGCTCGACCGGGGCGTCGTCGGCGAGCTGCCCATCCCGGATGCCGCCGCGCAGCCGCTCGACGAGGTACTTCTCCACGCCGAGGCTCTCGCCCAGGTGCGCGCCGACCGAGGCGTCTTCGGTGGCGGCGGCGACGAGGGAGCGCAGCAGCACCCCGCCCTGCGGCTCCTCCAGGATCGCGAGGACGCTGCGCAGCCACGTCTCGACGTCGGCGGAGAGGTCTCCCGTGTCGGGCACGACGAAGTCGACCGGGACCAGGAGCCCTTCGGCCAGGCACTCGCCGATGAGAGCCCCCCGCGATGGCCACCAGCGGTAGATGGTCTGCTTGCCGACCCCGGCCTCTTTCGCGATGCCCTCGATCGTGAGCCGGTCGTAGCCCTGGTTGTGGAAGAGCCGAGCCGTGGCGGCGAGGATCGCCTCGCGGGCCGCGGTGCTGCGCACAGGGCCGCTGCGATGCACGTTCACCATGCGTTCAGGATAGCCACAGAACCCTAGACGAGACGTGCCGTATGATCTTTTCGTCTGAAGGAGATCACGTGGCCTCACTGCTGTTCCGTCTGGGTTCTTTCGCTGCGCGCAGGGCGTGGACGGTGATCGTCTCGTGGGTCGTGATCCTCGGCATCGGCGTCGGCGCCTTCCTCACCCTCGGCGGCACGCTGAGCAACAGCTTCGACATCCCCGGCACCGCGTCGGGCGCGGTCACCGACCAGCTCGCGAAGAAGCTGCCAGACACCGCGGGCGGCACCGGCACGGTCGTGTACCGCACCGACGACGGCGAGCCCTTCACCGACGAGCAGAAGCAGGCGATCTCCGACCTCGCCGCGAGCGCGGAAGACCTCGACGGCGTCGCCTCGGTGGTCGACCCGTTCGACGCCCAGCAGCAGCAGGCCGACCAGGCGCAGCAGCTCACCGACGGGCAGGCGCAGCTCGACAGCGGACGCGCCCAGCTCGACGCCGGACAGGCGCAGCTCGACGCAGGTCGCACCCAGCTCCAGGGCGGACTCGATCAGCTCACCGCGGCGCGGGCGCAGGCCGAAGCCGCCGGAGCGCCCGCGGAGCAGACCGCCGCCCTCGACGCGCAGCTCGCCGCCCTCAACGCGCAGCTCGCACAGCTGGAGGCGCAGCAGGCGACGATCGACGCGAACCGCACCGAGCTCGACGCGAACGCGGAACAGGTCGAACTCGGCTCCCGCCTGCTCGACCTGACGGACGGCATCGGCGTCGTCTCGGAAGACGGCTCCACCGCGATCGTCAACGTGTCGTTCACCGACCCGCGCCTGGAGCTGTCCGAAGAGGTCAAGCAGGCCACCATCGCGCACTTCCAGGACGAGAAGATCGACGGGGTCACGGTCGACTTCGGCACCGACATCGCGCAGGGCGTGCCCGAGATCTTCGGCGTGGGCGAGGCCATCGGGCTCGCGTTCGCCGCGGTCGTGCTCATCGTGATGCTCGGCTCGCTGATCGGCGCCGCGCTGCCCATCGTCACGGCGGTCGTGGGAGTCGGGGTCGGCGTCACCGCCTCGCTCGCCTTCTCCGGCGTGGTCGACATGGCCTCGGTCACTCCCGTGCTCGGTGTAATGCTGGGTCTCGCGGTCGGCATCGACTACTCGCTCTTCATCGTCAACAGGCACCGCAAGCAGCTGCTCGCCGGGTCGCCCGTGCGCGAGTCGATCGGGCTCGCCACCGGCACCTCGGGCACGGCGGTCGTGTTCGCCGGTACGACCGTGATCGTCGCGCTGCTCGCGCTCAACGTCACCGGAGTGCCGTTCCTCGGGCTCATGGGCACGGTCGGCGCGGTGTGCGTCGCGGTCGCGGTACTCGTGGCCATCACGCTCGCCCCCGCGATCCTCGGCCTCGTCGGCACGCGACTGCTGAGCCGCAAGGCCCGCGCGACGATCGGGCAGGAGCACGCGGCGGGCAAGCCCGTGCGCCGCATGTCGACCCTGCGCGCCGTGGTCACCGCGGTCGTCAGCATCGTCGCGCTGCTCATCATCGCGATCCCGTCGATGTCGATGCGCCTGGGGCTGCCGGACGGGTCGAGCGAACCGTCCGACTCCACCAGCTACCGCGCGTTCCAGGCGGTCGAGGAGCAGTTCGGCGAGGGCGCGAACGGTCCCCTCCTGGTGACCGCGACGCTGGACGACGCCGTGAGCGACGACGACCTGCTCGCCACCCAGGTGACGGTGGCGGAGAAGATCGCGGAGCAGGACGACGTAGCCGCCGTGGCACCCATCGCCACCTCCGACGACAACACGCTCCTCGCCTTCCAGGTGCTGCCGGAGGAGGGGCCGAACAGCGCCTCGACCGAGAAGCTCGTGCAGGACCTGCGTGCGCTGCCCGCGATCGACGGCGACATCACGCTCGGCGTCGCCGGTCAGGCCGCCATCAACATCGACATCTCCGAGGCCCTGGCGGCGGTGCTGCCGCTGTACCTCGTGGTGGTGGTCGGGCTGTCGCTGCTCATCATGATCGTGGTGTTCCGCTCGCTGCTCGTGCCGCTGATCGCGACCGGCGGCTTCGTGCTGTCGCTGTTCGCGACGTACGGCCTGATCGTCGCGGTGTTCCAGTGGGGTTGGGGCGCCGACCTGATCGGCCTGCACAGCACCGGGCCGATCCTGAGCTTCCTGCCGGTGATCCTCGTCGGCATCCTGTTCGGGCTCGCGATGGACTACCAGCTGTTCCTCGCCTCGGGCATGCGCGAGGCCTACGTGCACGGCGCCTCCGCACGAGACGCCGTCGCCCAGGGCTTCCGCGCCGGCCGCTCGGTCGTGATCGCCGCGGCGCTCATCATGGTGTCGGTGTTCGGCGGGTTCATCTTCTCCGAGTCGACCATCATCCGCTCGATCGGGTTCGGGCTCGCGTTCGGCGTGCTGCTCGACGCCTTCGTGGTGCGGATGCTGCTGATGCCCGCGCTCATGCATCTGCTCGGCCGTTCGGCGTGGTGGCTGCCGCGGTGGCTCGACCGTCTCATCCCGAACGTCGACATGGAGGGCGCGGCCCTGGAGCGCGACCACCCCGCCGTGCACACCGACTCCATCCCCGCGGTGCAGCCCCCGCGCACCAGGGCGGAGCGCCGCGCGCACGAGTGAGCCACGCGGCAGGCGCGCGCCGGTGTCGGAAGGCGCGCCTAGAGTGGGCGGATGAGTGAGGATCCGCGCGTGCTGCTGGAACGACTGCGCGCCGAGGCGGAAGGGCGGGTGCGCGCGACCGCGGCCACGCTCGACGAGCTCATGCACGACCGCGAGGGCTCGAACGACGACGACGAGCACGACCCCGAGGGTGTGACGCTGTCGTCGGAGTGGTCACGGCTCACCGGGCTGGCCGAGGCTGCGGCGGTGGAGCTGCAGCAGGTGGACGACGCGCTGGCCCGTCTCGATGCGGGCACCTACGGCGTCTGCGCGAACTGCGGGAAACCCATCCCCGCCGGGCGGCTGGAGGTGCGACCGTTCGCCGAGTACTGCGTCGCGTGCGCGGAGAAGCTCGGCCGCTGACACCACGTCACGGCACGGCGTAGCATCGCGGCATGCCCATCCACCTGGAGAACGTCGGGATCGCCGTGCGCGACCTGGAAGCCACGATCGCCTTCTTCACCGACCTCGGGCTGGAGGTGGTCGGGCGCGACGAGGTGAGCGGCGAGTGGGCGTCGACCGCGGTGGGGCTCGACGGCAACCACGCGAGGATCGCCGTGCTGCAGACGCCCGACGGCCAGGGGCAGCTCGAACTGTTCGAGTACCTCCACCCCGCCGCGATCGAGACCGAACCCACACTGCCGAACGAGATCGGCATGCACCGCGTCGCCTTCTCCGTGGACGACATCGACGCGTCACTGGCCATCGCCGCCCGGCACGGCTGCCACCCGCTGCGCGGCGTCGCCACCTACCGGGACGTGTACAAGCTGACGTATCTGCGCGGCCCGAGCGGCATCATCGTGATGCTCGCGCAAGACCTCACGAAGCACTGAGATCGGCCGCGTGGTCACCGGTGCGGGGGTCGATATCTGGCGCCCGAGGAGTCGCGCGGAGGAACGCCTCCCACCTCCGCGGCGCCGGAGCATCAGAGCGCGCGCGTGATCTGCTCCAGCACCGCGATGGGCTCGCGCAGCTGGGCGACCGGGACCGGGGTCTCGCCGGTGAGCAGCATCCGCACGAACGCGTCGACTCCGGGCCGTACGTAGTCGGGGCCGACCTCGATGTCTCGCTCGACCGTGCCGCCCGTACCGACCGCCGTCACGTGGAACGGCACGGCCGCGTCGCCCTCGGGCCGCACGAAGTCCAGCACCACCGGCACGCCGCCGACGCGGTAGCGCGCGACGACACGGCCGTCGGCCCGCTCGACCTCCACGCCCTCCGCCGCGCCGGGCAGCAGGTGCTGGGCGACGTCGGCGTGGTGGATGCCGTAGAAGAAGAGGCCGCCGTGCGGGCTGTCGGCGTCGGCCGGGCCCGAGACGGTGAGCGACTGGAGCGCGCCGACCCCGGCCACGGCGTCGGCGATCGCCGCGGTGTCGTCGAGCCAGCGGAGCGTCGAGAAGGAGGTGACGGTCGTGCCGCCACGCTCGGCCGCGGCGAGGATCGCGTCGGCGTCGTCGAGCGTCGTGGCCAGCGGCTTGTCGACCCAGACGGGAGTGCCGGCCTCGAGGAACGGCTCGGCGAGCGCGCGGTGGAGCGCCCCGTCACGGCTGGTCACGATGAGCGCGTCGACCGCGCCGTTGAGCTCAGACACCTCGGGGGCGATGCGGGTGATGGCTCCGAGCTCGGCGAGCTCCCTGGTGCGCTCCACCTCGCCCGCGACGAGGGCCGAGACCCGCACCGGGAGGTCGGCTGCATCCTCCCCGTTGAGGTGACGGACGATCTCGGTGGCATGAGTGTTCTCGATGCCGACGATCGCGACGTTCTTCGTCTCCATGCTGTCCTCCTCCACGGCGACCGGCGGAGGACGACGATGCCGCGCGCCCGCCCGGCCGGCTCTGCGCCCACCCTAGCCGCGGTCTGCCTCGCGGCGCGGGTCCACCACCGCGGACCTGCCGATCCGAGCCGACGGACGGCCGCCGGCGCCCGGCCCCTGCGCAGTAGGCTGAACCCATCATGGACGAGTTCATCCAGGGCTTCTGGACCTTCGCGGGGCACTACTGGTGGCTCGTCTTCCCGCTCATGGGCATGGCCGGAGGCGTGGCGAAGGCGTGGGAGCGCAGCTCGAAGCGCCGTCACGAACGCCGCCTGGAGACGCTGCGCATGAAGGCGCAGCTGAAGACCGCCGAGATCGAGGCCCGCGCCCTGGGCCGCGAGGCGAAGCGCCGCGGCCCGTCGGTGGTCGACACCACGGCCCCCGTGTCGACCGACGACCTGCTGACGCGGCTGTTCGCCGAGCACGACGAGATCACGGCCCGCTGGCTCGACTACGAGCTCGACGTGGCGAAGCTGATCGCCTTCCCCGCGATGAGCGACGGACGGCAACCGCTCACCGCCGCGTTCCTGCGCGCCAAGAAGACCGCCGACGCGCTGCGCCCCGCCTCGGCCGATGCGACGCTGTCGGAGCACCAGATCGCGGAGTACCTGCAGGCCGTGGGCGACTACGCGGTGGCGTTCGAGATCGCCGAGAAGGATGCCCGCCGGCTGCGCGACTCCACCTTCACGGAGGCGGAGCGCAAGCGCCTCGACCGCGCCCAGCAGCTGCTGAAGGTCGCGGTCGACGAGTCGGCGACCCAGGCCGAGCGCAACGTGGCCTACAAGCGCGTGCGCGAAGAGCTCGACGGCCTGATCCTGCTGTCGGACGAGGCCGTGACGGTGCTGGAGAAGCAGGTCGCCCGCGAGCTCCCCGCCACTCCCGCC
>NZ_SSDM01000138.1:0-2140 GCF_004794375.1 Microbacterium sp. K35
CCCCGCGGCGAGCGCCGCGCCCACGTTCGACACCGACTGTCCGAGCCGTTCCACCCGCCGCAGAGGCTCGCCGCCGCCGCGGCGCAGCAGCACGTACCCGAACCCGACCGCGGTCACGCCGCGGGCCGCGAAGTCGTCGAGCCACGCGGTGAGCAGCGGCACGAACGCGGCATCGCGGGGCGTGGTCCCTCCGTCGCGGATCCACAGTTCCGCGTACGCCAGGGGCGTCAGCTCCTCGCGCTCGATCACCCACAGGTCGAGGTCGGCGGGCACCCACGCCTCGAGCCGCGCGAGCCCGGTGACGCCCTGCCGCGACTCCCAGTTGCCGAGCAGCTGCGCGATGCCCCCGCGGGTGAGGTGCGCCGGGGCCGCGCGCACGAACGTCTCCACCAGCGCGTCGCCGACGAGCCCGCCGTCGCGGTACTCGTACGCGGGCACGCCCTCGGTGCGCGGGGTGATCACGAACGGCGGGTTCGACACGATCAGGTCGAACGCCTCCCCCGCGACCGGGTCGAACATGCTGCCGTGACGGAAGTCGATGTTCGTCACGCCGTTGAGCTGCGCGTTGAGCTCGGCGTAGGCGAGGGCGCGGCGGGAGATGTCGGTCGCGACCACCGTTCCCGCGCGCCGGGCGACCAGCAGCGCCTGGATGCCGCAGCCCGTGCCGAGGTCGAGCGCGCGCTCCACCTGCACCGGCACGACGGTCTCCGCGAGGGTGCGCGACGCCCCGCCCACGCCCAGCACGTGGTCGGCGGGCAAGGGGCCGTCCAGCGCCACCTCGTCGAGGTCGCTCGCGATCCACCACTCGCCCACCCCGTCGGCGTCGACGAACGACTGCGGGCGCAGCAGCGCGCACGGTGCGACCGTGTCGCCCTCGACGCGCGCGAGCCCCAGGGCCACGAGGCCGTCCACTCCGAGCGTCGGGAGGGCCGACGCGACGGCGGCCTCCGGCTGCGGGAGCCCGAGCACGAACAGGCGGCCGAGGGTCGCGAGCACACCGTCGTCGTCGGCGATCGCGCGGAGGATCGGCTCGCGCATGCCGCGGCCGAGCGCGTCGTCGGCCTCCGTGCCCCACAGCTGCCGGAGCGGGTCCGACCGCAGGTCGGCGGCGTCGAGATCGGCGGCGAGGCGGGCGCTGCGGACGGGGTCGGGGACGGGTGCGGGGGCGTCGGACACGGCCGTCACTCTACGCGTCTTCAGGGTTCTCCTCCCTCGCGCCTCCTAGAATCGCAGGGTCAGTACTCACGATCCGCCCCTCCCCGGCGTTCGAGGAAGACCTTCATGACCGCGATCACCCCCCACACGGGCCTCCGTGTGCGCCTGCGACGGCTGGCGGCCGCGGTGATCGCCGCCTCCGTATGCGCTGTCGCGGTTCCCGCGGTCGCGGCCGCCGCGGATCAGAAGAGCGACGACGACACCCGCACGGTCGAGCTGCACGTCTCCGCAGGGCTGCGCGGCGTGGTCGCCCCCGGCACCTCCACGTCAGCCGTCGTCACGATCACCAACGGCACCGAGACCGAGCTGAGCGCCGGACGGGTCGAGATCGAGCTCGGCAGCACGCCCCTCACCACCTCCGACGCCGTGAGCGACTGGCTCGACGACGGTGAGACAACCGGCTCCTTCGTCTCGCTCGGCGACGAGGCGTCGAAGGCCGCCGACCCGGACGGCATCGCCACGACCACGGTGTTCGTGCCGCAGGAGACCATCGAGACTCTGGCCCCCGGCGTCTACCCGCTGCGGGCGGCACTGACCGGGGCGCGCACGGGCGACACCGGCGGCGAGCGCGCGGCCACGTGGGACACCACGGCCACGAGCGTGCTGGTGGTCAACGCGCCCTCGGCGAGCCCGGTCGGCGTCCTCGTGCCCGTCACCGCGACCCCGGCCGGCGGGGCCCTGCTGACGGCGGAGGAGCTCACGACGCTGACCGCACCGGAGGGCGCGCTCACGGCGCAGCTCGACGGGGTCTCCGGCACCACGGCCGTACTCGCGATCGACCCCGCGATCCTCGCGTCGATCCGCGCCCTCGGCACCGCGGCACCGGAGTCGGCGAGGGAGTGGCTGACGCGGCTCGACGAGCTCCCCAACCCCCGGTTCGCGCTGCAGTTCGGTGATGCCGACGTCACGGTGCAGGCGCAGACGG
>NZ_SSDM01000139.1:0-27428 GCF_004794375.1 Microbacterium sp. K35
CGAGCTCGTGGCCGCGACGGCGAGGGCCGACGGACGCGATCCTGAGCGCGCCGAGCGCGAGTACCGGACCGCCGAGGACGAGCACACCGCCGCGGTCGAGGCGGAGCAGCGAGCGGCAGAGCTCGAGGCCGTGCGCGCCGACCTTCTGGCTCGGAAGGAGCGTCAGGACTCCGAGGTCGCGACGGCCGCAGCGGCGCTGGCCCAGGCGCGCGAGCACCTGGCGCTGCTGGTGCAGCGGAATGGCGACGCGGACGAGCAGATCGCGCAGGCCCGTGGCGACGCGGGATCGGTCGCCGAGCGGATCGCCGAGACCACCGCCCGCACCGAGGTCGCCCGGCGGCTGGCGGACGCGCGCGCGGAGCGCTCTCGTCGAGAGAGGGCGGTCGTCGAGGCCGACCGGGAGCGCGATGCCGCGCTGCTCGCGTCGGTGTTCGCCGAGGTCACGGATGCGGAGGAGGCTCTCCGCTCGTCGGCGGAGCAGGAGACGCTCGACGCCCGCATCACCCAGCACACGGTGCAGCGGGAGAAAGAACGGGAGATCCTGTTCGACCTCGAGCTGAAGACGCTGCCCGAGGAGCCGATCGACACCGCGGCCGCGGAACGCGTGTCGAGCGAGGCCCGGGCGCTCTGGTCGGCCGCCGTCGACGCCGCGACCGTCGCCGCTGGAGACGCCGCCCGGTTGTCCGGACTCCTCGCCGCGGCCGCGGACGAGCACGCGCGCACGGCCGAGGACGCGGCGGAGTTCGAGGTGCTGAAGAACCTCGCCGACACGATCGCCGGGCGCGGCGCGAACACCCGCAAGATGACGCTCGAGACCTTCGTGCTCGCCGCGGAGCTGGAGGAGATCGTCGAGGCGGCCAACCGTCGCCTGCACGACATGTCGGAGGGGCGTTACCAGCTGCGCCACTCCGACGCACTGGCGGCGCGAGGAGCCGCGTCGGGCCTCGGGATCGTGGTGGCCGACGCCTTCACCGGCCAGACCCGACCTCCGCAGTCGCTGTCCGGCGGCGAGACGTTCCTCACGTCGCTCGCCCTCGCGCTCGGACTCGCCGAGGTCGTCACAGCGCGCGCCGGAGGGATCCGCCTCGACACGCTGTTCATCGACGAGGGCTTCGGCTCACTCGACGGCGACACGCTCGACATCGCCATGCGCACACTCGACGAACTGCGCCAGGGCGGTCGCACGGTGGGTGTGATCAGTCACGTGGAGGCCATGCAGGAGCAGATCCCCGCACAGCTCACCGTGCGGGCGCTGGCGAACGGTCCGAGCGTGATCGAGGCGCGCTGACGCGGGTCAGACCCCGTACTCGGCGCGGATGACGTCGCGCAGCTGGACGCTGCATCGCGCGACCGCGGCGCGCCAGTCGGTGAGGGCGCCGTCTTCGGCCTGATCGGAGACGGCACGGAACGCGCGGATCGGCACCCCGAACTGCCCGGCCACCCAGATGTACGCGTAGGTCTCCATGTCGACGAGGGCGGCACCGGTGGGCCGGATGACCGCGGTCACCTCGGCGTCCTCCACGAAGTGGTCTCCGGTCGCGATCAGCACGCCGTCACGGCCGGTGCTCACGCGTGCGGGCAGCGAAACGTGCTGGCCGGAGACGCCGTCGAGGTCGGTCACGTCGTGCTGGAATGCGGAGCCGATCTCGTGGACGGTGGCCTCGAGCCCCGGCTCGATGGCCCCCGCCGTTCCGACGACGACGACCTCGTCGTAGCGCCGGGCGTCGAGGGCGCGGGTGAGCGCGTAGGTGGCCTGCAGCTTGCCGGGGCCGGTGACCAGCCGGTCGAAGCCGTCGAGCTCGTCGGGGAAGGCGGACAGTTCGGACGCGAGCGCGGCGACGAGGAGTTTCACTGCCTCATTCTCTCAGGTCTCGGCTGGATGCCGCGTGCGAGCGCCGCGCCGCCGCCCCGCCGCTGCGCGGAGGGAGGATACTGGGGCCAGGCGAAGAGCGGAGGATCACGTGTCGTTGCAGAAGCAGATCGCGGAAGACCTGGGTGTCCGGCCCGACATCGACCCCGAGTCGGAGGTGGAGCGGAGGGTCGGCTTCCTTGCGGACTACCTGCGCACGACGGGTGCCAGGGGGTACGTGCTCGGCATCTCCGGCGGTCAGGACTCGACCCTCGCCGGCCGACTCGCGCAGCTCGCGGTCGAGCGCGTGCGGGCCGAAGGTGGCGAGGCCACGTTCCTGGCGGTACGGCTGCCGTATCGCGTGCAGCACGACGCGGACGATGCGCAGGCCGCGCTCGACTACATCGCTCCGGACTCCTCGGTCGAGGTGAACATCCAGAACGGCGTCGACGGCGTGGAGCGCGACATCGAGGCGGCGGTCTCCGGCGACATCACCGACTTCAACCGCGGCAACATCAAGGCGCGACTGCGCATGGTGACGCAGTACGCCCTCGCGGGACACGACGGCCTGATCGTGATCGGCACCGACCACGCGGCCGAGGCCGTGACGGGGTTCTACACGAAGTTTGGCGACGGCGCCGCGGACGTGCTGCCGCTGTCGGGCCTCACGAAGCGACAGGGCCGGTCGCTGCTGCAGTTCCTCGACGCGCCCGACCGGTTGGCGCTCAAGGTGCCCACGGCCGACCTCCTCGATGGCCAGCCCGGACGAGCCGACGAGGACGAGCTGGGGCTGACCTACGAGCAGATCGACGCGTTCCTGGAGGGGGAGGACGTCGACCCTGACGTCGCCGGTCGCATCGAGTCGCGCTACCTCGCGACCCAGCACAAGCGCCACCTCCCCGTCACTCCCGACGACACCTGGTGGCGCTGAGGCGTCGAGGGAAGGGCGCGATCGCGCTCGCTTTCGCCCGTGTCGGATGCCGCGGATAGTGTCGAAGCATCCGAGAGAACGGGAGAATCGTGCGGATCGACACGGAGGCGCAGCGGGTCGTCTGGAGCGCGAGCGACCTCAAGGCGGCGGCGGAGTGCGAGTTCGCCTGGTCTCGAGCGATCGACGCGAAGCTCGGCCGCGTGCCGGTGGTCGAGGAGCCGGAGGATGCGACGCTGCAGCGGGCCGCGCAGCTGGGAGACGTGCACGAGCAGAACGTGCTCGACCGGTACCTGAGCGAGCTCGGGCCGGAGCGGGTGCACCGCGTCGACAAGATCCGCTCGAACGATCCTGAAGCTCTGGCCGCGGCCGTCGGCGAGACGATCGAGGCCCTGCGCTCCGACGCGCTGGTGGTGTTCCAGGCGGCGTTCGCGACGGAGGACTTCGTCGGCTTCGCTGACTTCCTGCGCAAAGACGCCGACGGGCGGTGGCGCGTGCAGGACTCCAAGCTGGCGCGGAAAGCCCGCGTCACGGCGCTCATGCAGCTCGCGGCATATGTCGATCAGCTCGATCGCCTCGGCATCCCCCGGGCCGACGAGGTCGACCTCATCCTGGGCGACCACAGCGTCAGCACGCACGCGGTTGACGACCTGCTGCCGCTGTTCCGGGTGCGTCGGGCGCGGCTGCGCGCGCTCATCGCGGATCGGGCCGTGGCCGAGGGGCAGGAGGGAGAGCCGCTGGCGTGGGGCGACGACCGCGGCGATCTCCGCATCGTGGCGTGCGGACGCTGTGCGACGTGCGAGGAGCAGGTGATCGCCCACCGCGACCTGCTGATGGTCGCGCGGATGCGGCCCGTCCAGCGCGCGCGGCTGCGCGCGGCGGGCATCGAGACGATCGACGACCTGGCCGCGGCGTCCGGAGCCCCGGAGGGCATGAACGTCGACACGTTCGAGAACCTCCGGTCGCAGGCGAAGCTCCAGCTCCGCGCCGATGCCGAGGGCGCACCGACGTACGACGTGCACTACGCCGCTGCGATCCACACGCTGCCGGTACCGAGCCACGGCGACATCTTCTTCGACTTCGAGGGAGACCCGCTGTACACCGAACCCGCGCCAGACGGAGAGTCGGAGTGGGGCATCGACTACCTGTTCGGGTGGGTCGACAACGCCGATCAGTACACCGCGCTGTGGGCGCACACGTTCGCCGAGGAGCGCCGGGCGCTGGAGACGTTCCTCGATTTCGTGAAGCTCCGCAGGGCCGCGCACCCGGGCATGCACATCTACCACTACGCGCCGTACGAGACGTCGCACCTGGTCGCGATGGCCGCCCGCCACGGAGTCCGCGAGGGCGAGGTGGACCGGTTGCTGCGCGAGGGCGTGTTCGTCGATCTGTATCCGCTGGTGCTGCGCACGGTCCGCGTGGGGTCGCGCTCCTACTCGATCAAGAAGCTCGAGCCGCTCTACATGGGCGACGACGTGCGCACGAGCGACGTGCAGAAGGGCGACGACTCGATCGTGCAGTACGTGGCCGCGCGGGAGCTGGCGGCGGCGGGCGCGCAGGCGGAGGCCGACGCGGTGTTCGCCGACCTCGCCGACTACAACCGCTACGACTGCGTGTCGACGAGGCGGCTGCGCAACTGGCTGATCGAGATCGCGCGCCGAGAGGGGGTGACGCCGGCGCCTCCGGACGACGCCGACGAGGTGATCTACGAGCCGTCGCCTCGCTCGCTGGCCCTGCTCGGTGATGCCGAGAGGGACGTGGAGGCCGGCGGCGACGGGCTCGTGCATCGGATCGCGGCGGCGGCGATCGACTACTTCCCCCGGGAGGCGAAGAGCTTCTGGGTGTCGCACTTCCAGCGACTCCGCGAGCCCGTGACCATGTGGGATGGCACGCGCGACGTGGTCAAGGTCGATGCGCCATCCTCGCGCGTGCGGAGCGACTGGAGCATCGGCGAGGGCCGGAGGGTCATGTCGCGCGAGGTCGAGATCCGGGGTGAGGTGTCACCGGGCACGACCCTCGGCCCCGGCGCTCAGCCGTTCGCGCTGTACGACGCGCCGGCGCCGTTCGACACCGAGGTGCCGTCGCGCGCCGTGCACGTGCCGCACACCGTGAGCGTGCGGGAGGTGCTCGACGACGGATATCTGATCGTCGAGTCGGCGGTGCAGGGGCAGACGTGGGACGAGCTGCCGGTCGCCCTCACCCCGGCCGCGCCCCCGCGGGTGGTGTCGCTGCAACAGGCGATCGACGAGTGGGCCGATGCGGTGCATGCGGCCGCCCCGGGGTTCCCCGACGATGCGGCGACCGACATCATCCGGCGGCGCCCGCCTCGCACGGTCTCCGGGGCTCCGCTGCCGGAGCCGGGGAGCGACACGATCGAGGCGATCGTCCGCGGGGTCCTCGACCTCGATCGCAGCTACCTCGCCGTGCAGGGCCCTCCCGGTACGGGCAAGACGTACACGGGATCGCGGGTCATCGCGCGTCTGGTGAACGAGCACGGCTTCCGGGTCGGCGTGGTGGCGCAGTCGCACGCCATCATCGAGACGCTGTTGGAGCGGATCGTGGCCGACGGCGTCGCGCCCGCTCAGGTCGCGAAGGCCCCGAAAGACGACAGCGGCGATCCCTCGTACACCGTCATCCCCAAGAACGGCATGGCGGCGTTCCTCGCCGAGCACGAGCATGAGGGGGCCGTGGTCGGCGGGACGGCGTGGGACTTCAGCAACACGCAGCGCGTGGCGCGCGGGGGCCTCGACCTCCTGGTGATCGATGAGGCGGGACAGTTCTCGCTCGCGTCGACGATCGCGGTCGCAGCCGGAGCACAACGGCTGCTTCTCCTGGGCGATCCGCAGCAGCTTCCGCAGGTCAGTCAGGGGGCGCACCCCGAGCCGGTCGACACGTCCGCGCTCGGATGGGTGATGGACGGCGATCCCGTCGTGCGACCGGAGTACGGCTACTTCCTGGCGCAGTCGTGGCGCATGCATCCGTTCGTGGCCGCCCCGGTGTCGCAGCTCGCGTACGCCGGCAAGCTCGCGTCCGCGCCAGGTACGGAGCGGCGGTCGATCGAGGGCGTCGACCCGGGGCTGCACATCGTCCCCCTGCGCCATCGCGGCAACGCGACCCAGTCGCCCGAGGAGGCTGCGGAGGTCGTCCGCATCGTGCGGGACCTGGTCGGTCGCCCCTTCCGCGACAACGATCCGGCGGGCTCCGCGCGGCCGCTCACCCCGGCGGACATCATCGTGGTCGCGCCGTACAACGCCCAGCGTCAGCTGGTGCACGACGCGCTCGAGGCGGCGGGCTTCGGTGAGGTGCCGGTGGGCACGGTCGACAACTTCCAGGGCAAGGAGGCCGTGGTGTCCATCACCTCACTCGCGGCGTCGAGCGGCCGCGACGCGCCCCGGGGGCCGGAGTTCCTGCTGCTGCAGAACCGGCTGAACGTCGCGATCTCGCGCGCCCAGGTGCTGGCCTACCTCATCCACTCGCCCGCGCTGCTCGACGATCTGCCCTACACGCCCGAGGGCGTCGCGCGGCTGAGCGCCTTCGCGCGGCTCGTGGGTGCGGCGGAGGAGGACTCATGACGCCGACCGATGCGCGGCCGAGTGCCGACGGCATACCCGCGGCAGAAGACGTCCTCCGTGCCGCCGCCGGGTGGGCGTGGTTCCCGCGGGGCAGCGAGCACGTCCGCGACGACCTGCTCCTCGTGCGCTACCCGGAGCGCTTCGGGGGCGGGGTGCGCGGCTCGCAGGTGTCGTCGACGCGTTCCGCCGCGGAGGTCGTGGAGCGGGCGCTGGAGCGCGTGGAGGCCTGGGGCGAGACCGTCTTCACGTTCTGGACGAACCCGGCCGACGAGCCCGACCTCGAAGAGGAGTTGGTGCGCCGCGGGGCCGAGCACGTCGACACCGTCACGGTGTTCGCCCGTCCGACGGCTGAGGGGGCGGTCGATGTACCGCCGGGCGTGTCGGCCGAGGTCGTGCGCACGGTCGACCAGCTTCGGGAGGTGGATGAGATCAACGTCCCCGTCTGGGAGCAACGGCCGCTCGACGGCGACGGGCTTCGCGCCGAGTTCGCGGAGCTGACGGCCGCCCTCGATGCGGGCACCGGGTTCCGGGTGCTGGGTCGCATCGACGGTCGCGCGGTGAGCACGGGCGGGTGCACGATCGTGGACGGGTTCACGCGACTGTGGGGTGCGGCGACCCTCGACGGCGACCGAGGGCGTGGTGCCTATCGGGCCGTGCTCGCGGAGCGGCTGCGGGAGAGCGCGGCGCGCGGTGCGGCGACCGCGCTGGTCAAGGGCCGCGTCGCGACCTCGGCGCCGATCCTCGCCAGGGCCGGATTCACGCGGTACGGAGACGAGCGCGCGTACCGCCTGACGCGCTGACGCGCTGACCCGCTGTGGTGGTGCCGTGCGCACGCGCTGACGCGCTGACGCGCTGACCCGTCACGCGTTGCCGTGCTGACGCGCTGCCGTGCTCACGCGCTGACGTAGCCTCGGGCCGCCCGGGGTCGGGCCGCCCGGGTCAGACGGTGCCGTACAGGCGGTCGCCCGCGTCGCCGAGGCCGGGCACGATGTAGCCCTTCTCGTTCAGGCGTTCGTCGAGGGCACCCAGCACCAGGGTCACATCCCGGTCGCCGGCCATCGCCTCGATCGCGGCGACGCCCTCGGGGGTGCCGAGCAGGCAGATGGCCGTGACGTCTTTCGCGCCGCGGTCGAACAGGAACTGGATGGCCGCGGCCAGCGATCCACCGGTTGCGAGCATCGGGTCGATCGCGAAGCACTGCCGGTCGCTGAGGTCGTCCGGCAGTCGCTCGGCGTAGGTGGTGGGCTCGAACGTCTCCTCGTCGCGGACCATGCCGAGGAAGCCGACCTCGGCGGTCGGGAGCAGCTTCACGAGGCCTTCGAGCATGCCGAGGCCGGCGCGCAGGATGGGGACGACGATGGGGCGCGGCTCGGAGATCTTGACGCCCGTGGTGGTGGTGACCGGGGTCGTGATCTCCACCGGCGACACCTTCACGTTGCGCGTGGCCTCGTACGCCAGGAGGGTCACGAGCTCCTCCGTCAGCTGCCGGAACACGGGCGACGGGGTGCGCGCGTCGCGCAGCACCGAGAGCTTGTGGGTGATGAGGGGGTGGTCGGCGACGTGAACACGCATGGATACAGGCTAATGCGCCGCGACCGCGCGCACGACATCGGTCCTCCGGGGCGCAGCTGGCGCTGCCGTAGGCTCGACGCATGACCGCCGCCGACCGCACTGCGATGCAGCGCGCGCTCGTGCTGGCCGCGGAGGCCGCCGCAGACGCCGAGATCCCGGTGGGCGCCGTGGTGCTCGACGCCCAGGGGCGGATGCTCGCGGAGGGCCGCAACACGCGGGAGACCACGCTCGACCCGACCGGTCACGCCGAGGTCGTGGCCCTGCGGGCGGCCGCGGCGGCACTCGGCTCGTGGAACCTCGACGGCTGCACGCTCGTGGTGACGCTGGAGCCGTGTCTCATGTGCGCCGGCGCGATCCTGCAGGCGCGCGTCGGGCGCGTGGTGTTCGGCGCGTGGGACAACAAGGCGGGTGCGGCCGGGTCGATGTACGACGTGCTGCGGGACCGACGTCTTCCCTACCGTGCGGAGGTCATCGGCGGGGTCGACGAAGAGGCGTCCACCGCGCTGCTGCGTGACTTCTTCGCGCAGCGGCGGTGACTGCCGGGTCGGATCACTGCGCGACCGCCGCGCCTCAGTCCGAGGACTTGAGCACGAACACGTCCGTCGAGGGCTCCGGGTCGATCGCGGGGCGGTACACGTCGGGCTCGATGTAGACGACGCGCGCCACCGGAACGGCCTCGCGGATGCGGCTCTCGATCGCGTCGATGTCGTCGGCGACCTCGCGCAGGGGCTTGTCGGCGTTGAGGGCGATCTTCGCGGCGACCATGAGCTCGTCCGGCCCGAGGTACAGGGTCTTCAGGTGGATGATCTTCTCGATCTCCGGGCCGTCCGTGATCGCGTCCACGATGCGGTCCTCGTCGGCCTGCGTGGCTCCCTCGCCCACCAGGAGGCTCTTCGTCTCGACGCCGAGCACGATCGCGATCAGCACCAGCAGCACGCCGATCATGACGGTGCCGAGCGCATCGAAGAGGGGGTTGCCGGTGAGGAGGGTGAGGCCCACGCCGAGCAGCGCGAACGTCAGACCGGTCAGGGCGCCGACGTCCTCGAGCAGCACGACCGGAAGCTCGGGGGCCTTGGCGCGTCGCACGAACGACCGCCACGACTGGCCCCGGTCGCGCACGAGATTGCTCTCCTTCACGGCGGTGCGCAGCGAGAACGACTCCAGGCCGATCGCGATCAGCAGCACGACGAGAGGCAGCCACCACCAGGTCTTGTCGAGCTCGTGGGGGTTCGTGAGCTTCTCGACGCCCTCGTAGATGGCGAAGAGGCCGCCGACCGAGAACAGGATGATCGAGACGACGAAGGCGTATACGTAGCGTTCGCGTCCGTAGCCGAACGGGTGCGCGCGGTCGGCTCGGCGCTGGGCCTTGCGTCCGCCGAGCATGAGGAGGAGCTGGTTGCCCGAGTCGGCGACCGAGTGGATGGCCTCCGCGAGCATGGAGGCGGAGCCGGAGAGGGCCCACGCGAGGAACTTCGCGAGAGCGATGCCCAGGTTCGCCAGGAACGCCGCGACGATGGCCTTGCTTCCTCCGGATGCACTCATGCGTCGAGTCTAGAACCGCCGGTCGGGGGACGCCGGAGCGCCCGCCGTAGGATGACCACATGGCTGACTCGCTTCCCTCCCTCGCGTTCCTCGGTGCCGGTTCGATGGGCGGGGCGATCCTCCGCGGCGTGCTCGCATCGGGCGTCCCGGTCGACGGCGGGATCACCGCGACGAACCGCACGACGGAGAAGGCGGCGTCGTTCGATGGGCTCGACGGGGTGACCAGCATCGCGCTGTCCGAGCGGCCGGAGGGCAACGCCGAGGCGGTGTCCGGCGCCCGGATCGTGCTGGTGGGCGTCAAGCCCGCGATGGTGCCGGAGCTGCTGCGCGAGATCGCTCCGCACCTGACCGCCGACACGATCGTCGTCAGCCTCGCCGCCGGGGTCACCCTGCAGACGTTCGCCGACCACCTGGGCACCGGAGCGCGCGTGATCCGGTCGATGCCGAACACGCCGTCGACCGTCCGCAAGGGCGTGACCGGCCTCGCCGCCGGGGCTGCGGCGACCGCGGACGACGTGGCGCTCGTGCGACGCCTGTTCGAGACGGTCGGCGCGGTGATCGAGGTGCCGGAGTCGCAGATCGACGCGCTGTCCACGATCTCCGGCTCGGGCCCCGCGTACGTGTTCCTCCTGATCGAGGAGGTCACCACGGCGGCCATCGGGATGGGGTTCACCGAGGCGGATGCGCGGCTCATGGTCGAGCAGACCTTCATCGGTGCGACCGCCCTGCTCGACGCGTCGGGCGAAGACCCGGCCGAGCTGCGGCGCCGTGTGACCAGTCCCAAGGGCACCACCGAGCGCGCCGTCGCCGTGCTGCAGGACGCCCACCTCGACCGGACCTTCGCCGAGGCCGCCGCGGCCGCGCTCGCCCGCGCGAAGGAACTCGCCGCGGGGGCGTGACATGCGGCTGCGGGTCGAGGGGGAGATCTGGTTCTGGCGCGGGCCGGCGCCGTTCCACTTCGTCACGGTGCCGCCGGTCGAGAGCGCGATGATCCGCGATGTCGCCGCCGTCGTCACCTATGGCTGGGGCATGATCCCCGCGACGGTGACGATCGGCGGCACGACCGTGACCACCGCGCTGTGGCCGAAGGACGGCGGCTACATCGTGCCGATCAAGAAGGTGCTGCAGGATCGGGAGGGACTCGGCGTGGGCGACACGGTCGAGGTCGTCCTCGACATCGACGCCTGATCCCCGCGGGGCTCAGCTCTCGCTCGACACCTCCGCGAGCACCTCCGGCCACCGCCGTTCGAGCGTCTTGCCGCCCAGCACGGCCCCGCCCCACACGGCGGCGGTCCCGATCACGACCGCGCACGCCAGACTCACCCAGCCCAGCGGCGGCATCCAGATCGCGGCGATCCCGAAGCCCAGAGCCGGGCCGCCCAGGATCAGCGTGATCGGCGACATGATCAGCATCGCGAGGAAGGACTGCGCGCCGCCCGCCGATCCGCGACCGAACGGGTTCGCCTCGGGAGCGGGAGCGCGACCGGGGAGGAACGCGCCCACCCACGCGCCCGCGCCGGCCGACACCGCCATCAGGCCGAGCGCCGCGCCGAGGCTCGCGGGCAGCAGGTCCGGTCGTCCGGCGACCAGGCACGTCGCCACGCACAGGGCGATCGTGACCGGGAGGCCGATCAGCCCGAAGCCGAGCAGCCGTCCCGCCCGGTCTGCGGTGCCGCTGACACCGGTCAGGATGTGCAGGGCGACCGCGTCGTTGTCGTAGGCGATGGCCAGCTGCACGATGCTCCCCGCGAGGAGAGCGTTGATGGCCGGGATCAGCACGATGGCGGGAGCGAGTCCCACGGACTCCTCCCGCAGGCCGTTCATCACGGCGAGACCGAGGAAGATCGCGGGCAGGATCAGCAGCATCACCACATTGACGACCTGGCGCGGGTCGCGGCGGAAGTAGTGGAACGTGCGGCCCGCGATCGCACCGACCGGTCCCGCCGGCAGCATCCGGTCGAGCAGGCCGCCCGAGCGGACCCGGCCGCCCCCGCTGGACACGAGGGGTGCCGTGAGGCGGGCGTCGAGGTGGACGCGGGCCGCGACCCAGAGGAGCACGACCGTGCCGACGGCGATGAGCAGCCGGAGCAGTGCGACCCCCACCGCCCCCTGCGCGAGCGCCGCGGGAACCCCGAACACGGCGGCGACCGGGGTCCAGGCGGCGACCTCGGCCACGGTGGCGAACGCCCCGCCGACGTCGTGCACGGTCGTCAGCGCCTGGAGCCCGATGTTCAGCAGCAGTCCGGACGACGCCAGCAGCACGACACCCACCGTGAGCACGAGGTCGCGGGTGCGGCGCCGGGCGAGCCACTTCCCGAGCAGCCCGCTCACGACGCGGGCGCCCAGCACGCAGGTCGCCAGGGCCACCGGGATGAGGACGAACGCGGCGAGCAGGGCGAGCACGTCGACCGACCAGCCGAGGAGCATCAGCAGCAGGGCGAGTGCGGTGCCGATGCCGCCGATCGTGGTGACGCCCGCGACCACGAGCCCCGGGAGCATCCGCTTCGCCGTGACCGGCAGCAGGGCGAACCGGTCGGGCGCCAGGGCGTCGTCGCCGCTCACGAGGATCGACCCGATCCACCAGCCGAGCACGATCACGGCTCCCGTCAGCACGAGCGCGGTCACGGCGGCGTCTGGCGCACCGATCCGCAGCAGCACGACCCCCACCGTCAGGGTCGCGAGGATGCCGACGGCCAGGAGGCCGACCACGACAAGCGTGACGATCATCCACGGGTTGCGCGCGAGCTGGTGACCGAGCTGACGCAGCCGCAGGCCTACGAGGAGCGCAACCACGCGAGCGTCTCCGTTCCCAGGTCGTGGGCACCGACGAGCGACAGGAAGCGCTGCTGCAGCGTCATCCCGGCTCGGACCTCGTCGAGTTCTCCGTGCGCCAGCAGCCGCCCCTCGGCGACGATCGCGACGCGGTCGCACATCGACTCGACCAGCTCCATGACGTGACTGGACAGCACCACCGTGCCGCCGCTGTCGACGAAGGCGCGCAGGATCTGCCGGATGGTCTGACCCGACACCGGGTCGACGGCCTCCAGCGGTTCGTCCAGCAGCAGCAGCCGCGGCGCGTGGATCAGCGCGCACGCCAGGCCGATCTTCTTGCGCATGCCGGCGGAGTAGTCCACGACGAGGGTGTCGCGGTCGTCGCCGAGGCCCAGCGCGTCGAGCAGCTCGCCGGTGCGGGTGTGCACCTCGGCCTCGGGCATGCCGCGGAGCAGGCCGGTGTAGCGCAGCAGCTCGGCGCCGGTGAGGCGGTCGAGCATGCGGATCCCGTCGGGCAGCACACCCATGAGCGCCTTGGCCCCCGCCGGGTCCTGCCAGACGTCGTGCCCGAGCACCCACGCCGAGCCCGCGTCCGGACGCAGCAGCCCCGTCGTCATCGCCAGCGTGGTGGTCTTGCCCGCACCGTTCGGGCCGAGCAGGCCGAGCATCGATCCGGCGGGGACGTCGAGCGAGAGGCCGTCGACGGCGACCTTCTGGCCGAACTGCTTGCGGAGCCCGCGGAGGGCGAGCACGGGAGGGGCCGGGGCGTGGTCGGTCATGGCCCCCATCCCATCACGCGGGAGTCGAGCGACGCATCCACCGCGAGGGGGAGTCGGGATGTGGCGCGGTCAGCGGTCCAGGGCGGCGAAGCGCTCGATATCGCTGTTGGTGCCCGACACGATGATGAGGTCGTGGTTGGTGACGATGGTGTTCGCCTCGGCGTAGCGGAACGGCTTGCCGGGGCTCTTCACGCCGACGACGGTGACCTTGTACTTCGAGCGCACGCCGGACTCGTTCAGGCCGACGCCGCGGATGAACTTCGGCGGGTACATCTTGGCGAGCACGAAGTCGTCGTCGAAGCGGATGAAGTCGAGCATGCGACCGCTCACCAGGTGGGCGACGCGCTCGCCGGCCTCGCGCTCGGGGTAGATCACGTGGTTGGCGCCGACGCGGGCGAGGATCTTGCCGTGCGACTGGGAGACGGCCTTGGCCCAGATCTGCGGGACCTTGAGGTCGACGAGGTTCGCGGTGATGAGCACGGATGCCTCGATCGAGGAGCCGACCGCGACGACCGCGACCTGGAAGTCCTGGGCGCCGATCTGGCGCAGGGCGTCGATGTTCCTGGCATCGGCCTGCACGGTGTGGGTGACCCGCTCCGACCACTTCTGCACGAGCTCGAGATTGTCGTCGATCGCGAGGACCTCGCGGTCGAGACGGTCGAGCTCACCGGCGCACGCCGCACCGAACCGGCCGAGGCCGATGACGAGGACGGGGGCGTCTCCGCGCAGGACTTCAACCAACGATCGGCCTTTCCACCGGCAGTGAGTAGTACTGCGTTCGCGACGTCGCGGCGACTGCCGCGGCGAGAGTCACTGTACCAACGCGCCCCATGAAGATGGTCGCGGCCATGACGTACGAGGCGGAATCCGGCAGCTCGCCGGTCAGGCCCGTCGAGAGGCCGACGGTGCCGAACGCGGAGATGACGTCGAACAGCACGTGGCTGATGTCGGCCTTCGTGATCTGCGCGATCACGATGGTCGACAGGGCCACGATGGTCGCTCCCCACGCGACGACGCTGAGGGCGACGCGCTGCACGTCGCTCGGGATGCGCCGCCCGAAGGCCTCGACCGACTGGCGTCCCTTCGCCTCCGACCACACTGCGATCGCGAGCACGGCGAGGGTGGTCACCTTGATGCCTCCCGCGGTCGACGCGGAGCCGCCGCCGACGAACATGAGCATGCTCGCCGCGAGCAGGGAGGAGCCGTTGAGATCGTCCATCTCGATCACGTTGAAGCCGCCGGAGCGCGTCATCGCGGAGAGGAAGAACGCCTGGAAGGTGGTGTCGGCGGCGTCCATCGACCCGAACGTCTTCGGGTTGTCGTACTCGAGGATGAGGAACGCGGCGGCACCGACCACGAACAGCAGCACGGTGGTGACGATCGTGAGCTTGGAGTGCAGCGACCACCGCTTCACGTGCCACACGTGCTTGGCGAGCGTGTAGATCACGGGGAAGCCGATGCTGCCGAGGAAGACCCCCACCATGAGCAGGAACAGCACGAGGTAGTCGTCGGCGAACACCGCGACGCCGCCGTCGTTGGGGGCGAAGCCGGTGTTGGTGAACGCCATGGCGGCGAAGTAGGGCGCCTCCCACAGTGCGGCGATCGGGTCGACCTTGGCCATCACCAGGGCCGGGTAGAGGAGCGCGGCGAGGGAGGCCTCGATGATGAGGGCGGAGACGGCGACCGTGGTGAGGAGCTGCCCGACCTCGCCCAGCCGCACCGTCTGGCTCTCGTTCACGACGCCGCCGTGCGCGCGCAGCGGGTTCGTGTCGCCCGCGGCCATGAGCTTGGCGCGCAACCCGAGGCGCTTGGAGATGAGCATGCCCATCAGCGAGGCGAGGGTCAGCACGCCCAGCGCGCCGATGTTCACGCCGATGAACACCAGGACGTGCCCGAACGGCGACCAGTGGTTGGCCATGTCCACGGTCGCCAGACCCGTGACGCAGATCGTGGAGACGGCGGTGAAGAGGGCGTCGCTCAGCGGCGTGACGGTGCGGTCGGCCGATGCGATCGGCAGCGAGAAGAGGACGGTGAAGACGAGGATCAGCAGCGCGAACACGGAGATCGCGAACCGCGACGGCGACGACGTGATGAGGTGCTTGAAGCGCCCGCCCGACCCCGGGAACCGCTGTCGGGGCGACGACGCCGAAACGATGCCCGACATCGCTGCCCCCTCGTTCGAATCCATCCGTGCACGACGCCGCCCGCCGAGCCCTCGTCATGGTACTCCGTGCCGGGGGCGACTACCCTGATGCCATGACGGACATCTTCGACGTGATCGCAGACGGTACGAGGCGCGACATCCTCCAGCTCCTGCTCCGGCGAACGTCCGAAGGCGAGTCCGGCACCAGCGTGAGCCAGATCGTGGCCGACCTGGGGATCAGCCAGCCCACCGTCTCCAAGCACCTCAAGGTGCTGCGCGATGCCGAGCTCGTGACCGTGCGCGAGGACGGGCAGCGTCGGTTCTACAGCCTCGCCGTCGAGCCGCTCGAGGTCGTCGACGACTGGCTGGTCCCGTTCCTCGTCGACGCTTACGGTGACGCGGCCCCGGACATCGCCTACCCGGGTGGTCTTCCCGATGGTGCGGCACACGCCGCCGAGGTGGTCGGACGCGCGGCCGCATCGGCCAAGCACGTGGTGACCACGGCGCTCAAGCGGCTCGGCGCCTGACGCGCGCGCAGCCGCGCCGGAACGGACATCGCCCCTGACGACCGGGGGGCATGTCGTCAGGGGCGATCCACGGACCCCAGCTCCGCAACGGACTCGGCGGTGCCGGCACAAGTCCTGCATCGACAGTGCCAGAGCTGTCTGGGCGACCGGCGAGCGGCGGCTATGCGCGGGCTGGACGGGACGGGCTCAGCGGCGGCCCGCCTTGCGGCGGAACAGCCACGCGCCCCACACGACGGCGACGCCGAGGATCACCACGCACCACAGCACCGCCCACCACGGCTGCGTTCCGGCGTCGGTGCCGAGGAGCAGGCTGCGGATGGTCTCGACGATCGGGGTGATGGGCTGGTGCGCGGCGACCGGCTGCAGCCACTCCGGCATGCTCGCCACCGGCACGAACGCGCTGGACAGGTAGGGCAGGAACAGCAGCACGAAGCCGTAGCCGTTGGCACCCTCGGGGCTGCCGGCGGCGAGGCCGATCGCCGCGAACAGGTACGTGATCGCGAGGATGTAGAGCGTGATCAGCCCGCCCAGCGCGATCCAGTCGCCCGGCGACGCGGTCGGGCGGAACCCGACCAGCACCCCGACGCCGATGACGATGGCCGTCGCGACCAGGTTGCGCAGGACGCTCGCCACCACGTGCCCGGTGAGCACGGCTCCGGCGCGCAGCGGCATGGTGCGGAACCGGTCGATGATGCCGGAGCGCATGTCGTTCGCGACATACACCGCCGTGGAGGACGCCCCGAACCCCGCGCACGTGAGGATGATGCCCGGCACGACGTAGTCGACGTAGGCGCCGGAGGGGTCGATCGCCCCGCCGAACACCCACGTGAACATGAGCATGAGCATGACGGGCAGCATGATCGCCATGAGCAGTGATTCGCCGTCGCGCAGCGAGTGCCGCAGGCTTCGTCCGACGAAGACGGCTTCGGCCGTCAGCCCGCGCAGGCGCGGTCGAGGCGTCGGCGTGGGGGAGGCGTGCGGGGGCATGGGGGTGGTGACCGCGGTGTTCATGCGAGCTCCTCGAGGGTGGGTGAGCCGGCGTCGACCGGCTCTCCGGATACGGGCCGGCCCGCGGGGGACGACGTGACCGCCAGGAACACGTCGTCGAGGGTGGGCCGTCGGAGCGTGACGACGCCGTCGTCCCCCTCCGTGTCGAGCCGATCGAGGGCGCGCCGCAGCCCGGCGACCGTGCCGTCGGTCGGGATCTCGCGCCGCAGCTCTCCCCGGCTGTCGTGGAGCTCGACCGTGTCGCCGCCGATACGCGCCTTGAGCTCGGCGGCGGTGCCCAGCGCCGCGATCCGGCCGTCGTGCAGGACGGCGATCCGGTCGGCGAGCTGATCCGCCTCCTCCAGGTACTGGGTGGTGAGGAACACCGTCGTGCCGGCACCCGCGACCGTGCGGATGATGTCCCACAGGTCGCGGCGGCTACGGGTGTCGAGCCCGGTGGTGGGCTCGTCGAGGAACAGCACCTCCGGGGTCACGACGAAGCTGAGCGCCAGGTCGAGGCGACGGCGCATGCCGCCGGAGTAGGTGCGCACGGCGCGGGACGCCGCGTCGGTCAGTGCGAACCGGGCGATGAGGTCTTCGGCGCGGCGCCGCGCGGCCGCCCGCCCCAGTCCCGAGAGGCGCGCGAACATGACGACGTTCTCGGTACCGGTGAGGGCGTCGTCCACGGCGGCCGCCTGCCCGGTGAGGCTGATGCGCCGGCGCACCTCGTCGGGATGCGAGCGCACATCCCACCCCGCCACGGTCGCCGATCCCGCATCCGCGGCGGTGAGGGTGGTGAGGATGTTGATGGTCGTCGTCTTGCCCGCGCCATTCGGTCCGAGCAGAGCGAAGACCTCGCCGCGGCCGACCTCGAAGGCGAGGTCGTCGACCACGGGCTTCGGCCCGAAGGCCTTGCGCAGGTCGCGCACCTGGATGGCTGTCTCCATCAGTATCCCTTTCTGTGTATCGCGAAAACTGTGTATGGGCAACGCAATTGTGTATGACGGTAACACACTGTTTATGAAATAAACAGAAGTAGGATGGGCGGATGACCGACATCGAGCCTCCCGAGCTCCCCAGGGGCATCGCCCTCGCCTGGGGCGTCGCGGCGAATCCCCAGCGCGGGCCGAAGCGGGAGATGAGTGTCGAAAAGATCGTGGAGGCCGCGGTGGAACTCGCCGACGGCGAGGGCATCGGCGCCGTCTCCATGGCAGCGGTGGCCGCCCGGCTCGGCTTCACCCCCATGTCGCTGTACCGCTACGTCTCCGCGAAGGACGACCTCCTGCTGCTCATGCAGGAGGAGGCGACCGGACTCCCTCCGGAGAGCCACCTCGAGGTCGAGGGCTGGCGCGCGCGGCTGCTCGCGCTGTACGAGGCCCAGATCCTCGTCTACCTGCGCCACCCGTGGATCCTGTCGTTGCCGATCTCGGGTTCGCCGATCACCCCCAACAGCTCCGCCTGGCTGGACGCCAGTCTCGCCGCGCTCGATGACACACCGCTCACCGCCGACGAGCGCATGGCCGTCGCCCTCGCGATCACCGGCCACGCTCGCTGGTGCGGCATCGTGCAGGCGGGGTACTCGGAGCAGTCCCGCTCCTCCGGTCTCTCCGCCGAAGAGGTGGCGATGCGGGAGGCGTCGCTGTTCGATCGGGTGATCTCGGCCGAGGAGTTCCCCGCGCTCCGCCGGGCGATCGAGGACGGCGTGTTCCTGTCGCCGGCCGATCCGTTCCGCTTCGCCGTGGAGCGCACGCTCGACGGTGTCGCGGCCTACCTCGACGGTCTCGATCGCGGGGAGCAGCACCGGGTCTCCGAGGAGTGGGTCGCCCTCGATGCGGCGGAGCTCGCCGGGGACAAGCGCCTCAAGGAGGCGCAGAAGGCCAGCCGTGATGCCGAGAAGGCGCTGCGCGCGGCGCGCAAGCTCGAGCGTCAGGCTCTTCGCGAGGCGCGCGAACGGGTGGCGAAGGCCAGGAAGTCCGGCTGAGCGACCCCGGCGCCGCGCCGGATGGGCAGGATGGGGGGATGACGACCGCTCCGCACCGCGCTCACTTCGATTTCTCGATCACGTTCGCCAACGGCGGCGGCATGCACGGGGAGGGGTTCCGCCTCGACCTTCCCCGGGAAGACCTCTCGGCCGAGGAGATCGGCACCCTGCTCGTCCGCCACCTGGGACTGACGCTGGTCGACGAGGTGCACCTCCGCGACCTGCGCATCGTCGAGGAGCCGCATCGCGGAAGCCGCGGAGTCGAGGCACCGAGCGGCGGTGAGGCCGAGGACCGCATCGTGGATCTCAGCCACCCCATCGAGGCCGGGATGATCACCTATCCCGGGCTGCCGGCGCCGACCATCGCCCCGTTCCTCACACGCGCCGCATCCCGGGAGCGCTACGCGCCGGGGACCGAGTTCGCGATGGACGTGATCACGATGATCGGCAACACCGGCACCTACCTCGACGCCCCCTGGCACCGCTACGGCGACGGCGACGATCTCGCCGCACTCGACCTGCGCACCCTGGTCGGCCTCCCCGCCGAGGTCTTCCACCTGCGCGATGCCTGGTCGCCCGAGCGCCGCGGCATCCGTGCGGCGACCCTGGCGGACCGCGACCTGCGGGACTCGGCGGTCCTCCTCGACACGGGGTGGAGCCGGCTCTTCGGCACGCCCGACTATGCGGAGGGGGCGCCGTACCTCACGGAGGACGGCGCCCGCTTCCTGGTCGAGGCGGGGGTGCGCCTGGTCGGGATCGACTCGCTCAACATCGACGACACCGAGAGCGGCGGAGAG
This sequence comes from Microbacterium sp. K35, assembly GCF_004794375.1. Lineage (NCBI taxonomy): Bacteria > Bacillati > Actinomycetota > Actinomycetes > Micrococcales > Microbacteriaceae > Microbacterium > Microbacterium sp. K35. The sequence goes on from NZ_SSDM01000139.1 coordinate 19,450, forward strand.
CGTCCGGCGCACAGCATCCTCCTCGCCGCCGGCGTGCACGTGGTCGAGCACCTCACGGGTCTCGACGCGGTTCCCTCGCGGGGTGCCCGCTTCACCGCGGCCCCGCCCGCGATCCGCGGGTTCGGCACCTTCCCGGTGCGGGCGTTCGCCACGGTGCCCGCGTCCCACTGATCACACGAGTCACATGGGTTTACACGCGTCCCAGGAAACCCATAGAGTGTGCACATCGAGAAAGGGGTACGTGGGATGCCCGAGGTTCCAGATGTCCGATTCCTGACGGTGGCCGAGGTCGCCGAGCTCATGCGCGTGTCCAAGATGACCGTGTACCGGCTCGTGCACTCCGGAGAGCTGCCCGCCATCCGCTTCGGCCGCAGCTACCGCGTCCCGGAGTCGGCCGTGGCCGAGGCGCTGCAGCGACCGATCGCCGACGCGGGTTGATCCGCAGGGCGGCGCGAGGCGGCCCGTGGGTTTGCTAGGATGATCCGAGGCATTTTTTCGTGCCCGTACCCGGGTGTCCGATTCGGCGACACCCAGCCCCTGACTTAGTGAGGTTTCCGTGGGTTCTGTCATCAAGAAGCGCCGCAAGCGCATGGCGAAGAAGAAGCACCGCAAGCTGCTTCGCAAGACTCGCCACCAGCGCCGCAACAAGAAGTAAGCGGCCAGACACCGAGCGCCTGTCTTCGGACGGGCGCTTTGTGTCTCTGCCGTGCCGCACCGCCGAGAGGATGTCATGAAGTCGATCACCGTCGCCGAGCTCGCCGAGCGCTCCGGTACCCCGCTCATCGATGTCCGGGAGGTGCACGAGTTCGCCGCCGGCCACGTGCCGGGCGCGGTGAACATCCCGATGTCCGAGATCGGCAACCGTCTCGACGAACTGCCCGCCGAGTCCTTCGACGTGATCTGCCAGGCCGGCGGCCGTTCGGCTCGCGTGGTCGAGGCGCTCGAGGCGCGCGGCTATGACGCGACGAACGTCGAGGGCGGCACGGGCGAGTGGATCGCGCAGGGTCGCGAGGTCGAGGTGCCGTCGGCGTGACCACGCTCACCCTGATCGGCAAGCCCGACTGCCATCTGTGCGACGTGGCCTCCGAGGTCGTCGACGCCGTGGTCGCCGAGCTGCCCGACGCCGCCGCCGAGCGGATCGAGATCGTCGAGGCGTCGATCGCCGAAGACCCCGCGCTGTACGAGCAGTGGTGGGAGAAGATCCCGGTGGTGCTGATCGACGGCCGCCTGCACGCCCACTGGCGCGTCTCGCCCGACCGCCTGCGCGAGGCGCTGGAGGAAGCCGTGAGCGCCGACGCCCTCACCGACCAGGAGACACCCCGATGACCATTCGCCATGTCGTGGCCTGGAAGCTCGCCGTCGACGATGCGCAGACCCGCGCGGACCAGGCGGCCGAGGTCGCCCGCCGGCTGAACGCGCTCGACGGCATCGTTCCCCAGCTGCGCAGCATCTGGGCGGGCGCGAACGACGTCTACCCCGACGCCAACTGGGACGTGACGCTCGTCGCGGAGTTCGACTCCGTCGATGCTCTGGAGCAGTACCAGGTGCACCCTGCGCACGAGGAGGTCGCCGGATACATCCGTTCCGTCGTCTCCGGTCGTGTGGCCGTCGACGTCGAGGTGTGAGACCGGGTGCCGCGCGGGGAGGCACCGAAACACAAACGTAATGCGGTCGTCTGCCCGTGTCATTGGTCACGCGACGAGCCGCATGTTTAGATGATCTCCTACCCGTCCGCGGGCGCACCCGCCCCCGAACCCCAGGAGTCGACATGCCCCGTCGTACCCTCTTCGCCGGTCTCGCACTCGTGGCCACCGCCACGTTCGCGCTCGCCGGATGCGCCACCGGATCGACCGACGCGGGCAGCAGCGACGCTCCCGCGGCCGGCGACGAATACGGTCTGATCGAGGCGGGCACGCTCACGGTCTGCTCCGACATCCCGTACCCGCCGTTCGAGGTCGAGGACGCGGACTCCGAGACCGGGTACTCCGGATTCGACATCGACCTGCTGGGCGCGATCGCGAAGCAGCTCGACCTGAAGCTCTCGGTGCAGGATGTGGGCTTCGACGCGCTGCAGTCCGGCACCACCCTCGCCGCGGGTCAGTGCGACATCGGCGCCTCGGCCATGACGATCACCGAGGAGCGCAAGGCCAACATCGACTTCTCCGACCCGTACTACGACTCGCTGCAGTCGCTCCTGGTGCGCACCGACTCGGGCATCGAGTCGATCGACGACCTCGACGGGAAGAACGTGGGCGTGCAGCAGGGCACCACGGGTGAGTCCTACGCGGGCGAGAACGCGAAGGGCGCTCAGCTCGTGCAGTATCCGTCGGACGGCGAGCTGTGGCCGGCCATGCAGGCCGGGCAGATCGACGCGATCCTGCAGGACCAGCCGGTGAACCTCGAGCACGAGAAGGCCGACTCCGCCTACAAGATCGTGGAGACGTACGAGACCGACGAGTCCTACGGCTTCGCGTTCGCGAAGGGCGAGAAGGATGCTCTTCTCGAGGCGGTCAACGGCGCGCTGAGGGACCTCCGCGACAGCGGCGAGTACCAGAAGATCTACGACGAGTACTTCACGGCCAGCTGAAGACGGAACTGAGTCGGTCGGGAGGACCTTGACAATGGCGTTGAGGCGCACCACGAAGAAGAAGCTGTACCGCTACACCGTCTATGCGGTGCTGATCGCCCTCGTCGTCTGGGCGGCGATCAGCACCGACTGGGCGCGGATCGCCACGATGTACTTCAACCCGGAGATCGCGGCGAAGATGCTCCCGGGGATCATCACCACCGCGCTCGTCAACACGCTGTGGTTCACCGCCGTGGCGTTCCTGGGCGGCTTGCTGCTCGGCGTGGTCCTCGCGCTGATGAAGCTGTCGGAGATCGGGCCGTTCCGCTGGATCGCGACGTGCTGGATCGAGCTGTTCCGCGGGCTCCCCGCGATCCTCACGATCTTCGCGATCGCCTACATCGTGCCGATCGGCATGGGCGTGTCGGGCACGAAGCTCGGTGGGCCGGTGGTGCTCGGGCTGATCGGTCTGATCCTCGTGGCATCGGCGTACATGGCCGAGACCATTCGCGCCGGCCTGCAGGCGGTGCCGAAGGGGCAGACCGAGGCGGCCCGCTCTCTCGGCATGTCGCCGATGAAGACGACGTTCTGGATCGTGGTGCCGCAGGGCTTCCGCATCATCATCCCGCCGCTGACGAACGAGTTCGTGCTGCTGCTGAAGGACACCTCGCTGCTGTTCGTGGCCGGGTCGTTCATCTGGTCGAAGGAGCTCACGACGTTCGCCCGCGACGCCAGTACGCAGAACGCCAACGGGACGCCGCTGATCATGGCCGCGATCCTGTACCTGATCGTGACGATCCCCCTCACGCGGTTCAGCGCGTGGCTGGAGCGACGGATGGCGAGGAGCCGATGACCACCGATCTGATCGACGTCCACGCGCCCGCGATCGACATCCAGGGGCTCGTCAAGACGTTCGGAGACAACGAGGTACTCAAGGGCATCGACCTCACGGTCACGGCCGGCGAGGTCGTCTGCGTGATCGGCCCGTCCGGCTCGGGCAAGTCCACGCTGCTGCGCTCGGTGAACCTGCTGGAGGAGCCCACCGGCGGCAAGGTGCTGATCGAGGGGATCGACATTACCGACCCCGACGTCGACATCGACCGCGTGCGCACCCGCATCGGCATGGTGTTCCAGAGCTTCAACCTCTTCCCGCACCTGAGCGTGCTCGGCAACCTGACGATCGCGCAGCAGCGGGTGAAGAAGCGGTCGAAGGCGGAGTCCGAGAAGGTCGCGCACGCGATGCTCGAGCGGGTGGGCCTGGCCGAGAAGGCGGGCGCCTACCCCGGTCACCTGTCGGGCGGGCAGCAGCAGCGCGTCGCGATCGCCCGAGCGCTGTGCATGAACCCCGACATGATGCTCTTCGACGAGCCCACCTCCGCGCTCGACCCCGAGCTGGTCGGCGAGGTGCTGTCGGTCATGCGGTCGCTCGCCGACGAGGGCATGACGATGCTGGTCGTGACCCACGAGATGGGCTTCGCGCGTGAGGTCGGCTCGCGGCTGATCTTCATGGACGGCGGTCACATCGTCGAGGAGGGCGACCCGCACGAGGTGCTCGCCGATCCGCAGCACCAGCGCACCAGGGACTTCCTGTCCCGCGTGCTCTGAAGCACCGACGAACGAACCCCCTGCCGCCGGGATGGCGACAGGGGGTTTCGTTCTTCTCACCGCGGTCCCTCGGCTGCGATGACCTCCGCGGGGAGGCCGGAGACGCGCTACCGATATACAACGCGGCGGAAGGGCGTTCGGAGGCGTGGATCCGGAGGTTCGCCGGGTATCGTGTGCAGGTCGATCGCTGGGGCGGTCGACGGAATCTGGGGACAAGTCGGCGGCGATCCGGGACGGATCGGCGACGACTCGTGGTGACACAAGGGGGACCGATGGCTGTCTTCGGCCGTCGTCGACGTGAGATCGACGTTGCGAACACACGCGCGGAATCGGCCGACGCCGCCGCGCCCGATGACGACGCGCTCCGCGCGCTCGAGGACCTGTTCTCGACACTCCCGCCTCCGCGCCCCGCGCTGCGCGCGCACGCACTCGTCGACCGCGACGCGGGCCCGGCGCTCCTTCCGACCCTCACGCCCGGCGGCGATGACCCGATCGCACCGACCCCGGGCACACCCCTCATCGAGCGGGACACCTCGCTCGACCGCACCCGTACAGAACCTCAGGGAGAACGAATGGCACAACTGGAACAGTCCGTGCAGGAGCTTCTGACGATCGACGGCGCCGTGGGCGTCGCGATCGCGGACTCCGCGTCCGGCATGGCTCTCGCGCAGGGCGGTCACCCCGCCTTCGACCTCGGTGTCGCCGCGGCCGGGAACTCCAATGTCGTCCGCGCGAAGCTGCAGACGATGAAGGAGCTCGGCATCGCCAGTCGGATCGACGACATCCTCATCACGCTCGACGACCAGTACCACCTGATCAATGTGCTCAGCAGCAGCGGCACCGAAGGACTCTTCGTCTACCTGGTGCTCGATAAGGCGAAGGCGAACCTGGCGCTCGCCCGCCACAAGCTCGCCACCGTCGCCGGGCAGATCACCATCTGACCCGGAAACCGAACGGAGACCCTGCGGCCAGACGGCCGCGGGGTCTCCGACGTTCCAGGTGGGCCTCCGCCGCTCAGCCGCGCGGATGGACCACCACGGGCTCCGGGTCGACCGCGATGCGGACGCGGTCGCCGAACGCGGGGTGCACACCCGGAGCGTGCTGCACGCGGACGAGCTCGCCCGACTCCGTGCGCACCAGCGTGCGGCGCATGCTGCCGAGGAACGTGCTCTCCTCCACCAGAGCATCGGTCGCCGCGTCCGCCTCCGACGCGAAGTGCACGTTCTCCGGTCGCAGGTACACGTCGACCGGGCCGTCGGCCGGCGTCTGCAACGGCAGGCGCTGCCCCCACACCACGACGTGGTCGCCCTCCGCGACACCGGACACCACGCTCGACAGCCCGACGAACGCGGCGACCCCCGCCGTGGACGGAGCGGTGTACAGCTCCTCCGGGGTGCCGATCTGCTCGATGCGCCCCGCGTTCATCACGGCGATGCGGTCGGACACCGCCAGCGCCTCCTCCTGGTCGTGCGTGACGAAGACCGTGGTGATGCCCAGTCGGAGCTGGAGGCGGCGGATCTCGTCGCGCAGCTGCACGCGCACCTTCGCGTCGAGCGCCGACAGGGGCTCGTCCAGCAGCAGCACCCGGGGTTCGGTGACCAGTGCCCGCGCGAGGGCGACCCGCTGCTGCTGCCCACCCGACAACTGGTGCGGGAAGCGATCGGCGAGGTCGGCGAGACCCACGAGAGCGAGGGCGTCGAGCGACCGTCGTGCCGCCTCGGCCCGGCCGACTCCGCGGCGTCGCAGACCGAAGGCCGTGTTGTCGACCACGCGCAGGTGCGGGAACAGCGAGTACGACTGGAACACCATGCCGATGTCGCGCTTGTTGGTCGCCACCCGAGAGACGTCTCCGCCGCCGAGCAGGACCGCACCGCCATCCGCGACCTCGAGCCCGGCGAGCACGCGCAGCAGCGTGGTCTTGCCGCATCCGGACGGGCCCAGCAGCGACACGAACTCGCCCGGCGCGATGTCGAGATCGACGCCGTGCAGGACGGTGGTGCCGCCGTAGCGCTTCACGATGCCCTGGAGCTGCACGCGGGTGCCCTCGCCGGCCCGCGCGAGCAGCAGGTTGTCCTTCGTGCGGGGGAGGGCGTGGTCGAGGGTCATGAGCGGGCCTTTCGGGAGCCGCGCGCGACGCGGCCGATCAGGAGGAGCAGGAGGAAGACGAGCAGCAGCGCCAGCAGGGTGAAGATCGCCGGCGCGTAGGGGTCCTGCTTCTGCACGACGAGCATCGCCGTCTGGAACACCGGACGGTTCAGGAGGGAGGCGATCGTGAACTCACCCAGGACCACGGCGATCGACAGCAGCGACGCGGCCAGCAGCCCCTGGCGGAGGTTCGGCGCGAGTACGCGGAGCACCACGGCCGGCCAGCTCGCGCCGAGGGAACGGGCCGCCTCCGACAGCGTGCGCAGGTCGGCCGCGTCGATCGCCGCCTGGATCGACCGGAAGGCGAACGGCAGCACGGTGATGCCGTAGGCGAACGCGAGCGTCCAGGTGCCGGTGCCGAGGGTGCGACCGATCTGCAGATAGAGGGGTGCGAGGCCGACCACCAGCACGATCGCCGGGATCGAGATGGGCAGGAGCGCGAGGAACTCGAACGCGGGCTTCAGCCGCGGGAAGCGCAGGTTCACCAGGATCATCGTCGGGGCCAGTACCAGCAGGACGATCGCGACGGTCACGACGGCGAGGATCAGCGAGTTCCCGAGTCCCGTCCAGATCGGCCGGAGCGCGGCCGCCGCAGCGGGGTCGAACAGCGCGGCCCAGTGCTCGAACGACGGTCCGTCGGCACCACGGAGCGTGAACAGGAACGTCGACACGAGCGGTACAGCGAAGAACGCGCCGACGAGCACACCGATCACCCAGCGCGTGGTGCGCGACGGGGCGAGACGGTTCACGAGCGCCACCGCGCAGCCCGGCGCTGGATCAGCGAGTACAGGCCCATCACCACGCCGACCACCACGATCATGCCGAGGGCGAGCGCCCCGGCGAGGTTCTCCCTCCCCAGCAGCGTCTCGCTCGTGAGGGCGGTACGGATCTGCAGCGGCACGATCTGCGAGCCCTGGCTGGCCAGCGCCGCGGCGGTCGCGTACGACGAGAAGGCGTTCGCGAACAGCAGCAGCAGGCTGGCGAGGAACGAGGGCGCGAGCACGGGCAGGCCGATGCGCAGCCAGAAGCTCGCCCGCGTGCCGCCCAGCGTGAGGTTCGCCTCGGCCCACTGCGGCTGCAGGGCGGCGAGAGCGGGCATGAACGTGATGACCATGAGCGGCACCTGGAAGTAGATGTAGGGCAGGACGAGCCCGGGCAGCTCGTAGAGCCAGGTGCCGTTCGCGAAGATGTCGACGCCGAGCGTGTCGCGCAGGAAGACCGTGACCACCCCCTGGATGCCGATCGTGGCGATGAACGCGAACGCCAGCATCACCCCGCCGAACTGGGCGAGCACCCCGGCTGCTGCATCGACCGCCCGTCGCACGGCGCCCTCGGGCGGAGCGCCGAGCAGCGCGTAGCAGACCAGGGCCCCCACGACCGCTCCGACCGCGGCCGTGAGCAGCGACAGCCCGGCCGAGTTCGCGAACGTCCTCAGGACCACGGGGTCGCCCAGTGCCTCCACGTTCGTCATCGTGACCGCGCCGTCGTCATCGAAGAACCCCGAGCCGACGGCGAGCACCGTCGGCACGGCGAGGAACAGCACCACGTAGGCCGCGAAGGGGACCAGCCCCAGCCACGCGAACGACGGCGCGGACCGCCGGGTCCCCGCGTCACGCGCGGGCCCGGCGGTGGTGGCGGGGGGGGGGGCCGCGGCGGCCCCCCC
>NZ_SSDM01000011.1:0-393 GCF_004794375.1 Microbacterium sp. K35
CGCCCCCGCGGGCAGCAGCCGCGCCGACTCCAGCCCGGTCGCCACGAGTGCCGCGCCCGCCGCGAGCAGCACGAGGCCGCCGCCGAGCAGGACAACCCGGTTCCCCACGGATCCCGAGAGCCTCATCCGACCACTCCTTCCGTCGCCACGAGCACACGCGGCGTCAGGGCGAAGCCCACCTCGTCCAGCACGCGCACCACAGCGGTCCGCGCCGCGTCACGGTCCACGGGCACCCCGCTGGTCGGGGTCAGGCGGACCGTGGCGGCTCTGCGCCCCACCGTGACCGCGACGCGCGGTCGCGGAACGCCCGTGCGCCTGGCCACCCCGTCGGCGATCGCGTCCGCGAGCACGCCGTCGTCCACCACGAGCGCGGTGCGCCCGGTCAGACGGGCG
>NZ_SSDM01000140.1:0-26058 GCF_004794375.1 Microbacterium sp. K35
CGCCGCGAACCCCGAGACCGTGCGCATCGCGCCCGCCCTCACGATCGGCGCGCTGCTCGGCCACGCGCACCGGCGCGGTCCCGCCCACGCCCGACCGGGACGCCACGGACCCCTCGATCGTCAGCACCTCCCGCACCGCGGGAACCAGGTGCTCGGACACCGACCGCAGCAGCTCGTCCGACGCCTCCTCCAGACCGATCCCCTGCTCTTCGCACGCGCGCACCAGCGCGCCGGAGATCTCGTGCGCATCGCGGAACGGCACCCGCTGCTTCACGAGCCACTCCGCCACGTCGGTCGCCAGGGAGAAGCCCTGCGGCGCCAGCTCCGCCATCCGCTCCGTGTCGAAGCGCAGCGTCGCGATCATCCCCGCGAACGCCGGCAGCACGACCTCGAGGGTCTGCACCGAATCGAACACCGGCTCCTTGTCCTCCTGCAGGTCGCGGTTGTACGCGAGCGGGAGGCCCTTGAGCGTCGCCAGCAGACCGGACAGGTTGCCGATCAGCCGCCCCGACTTCCCGCGCGCGAGCTCGGCGATGTCGGGGTTCTTCTTCTGCGGCATGATGCTCGAGCCCGTCGAGTACCCGTCGTCGAGCGTGACGAAGCCGAACTCGCGGGTGTTCCAGAGGATGATCTCCTCCGACAGGCGCGACAGATCCACGCCCGTCATCGCCGCGATGAACGCGAACTCGGCCACCACATCGCGCGCGGCCGTGCCGTCGAGCGAGTTCTCGGCCGGGCGATCGAGGCCCAGCTCGGTCGCGACGAGAGCCGGGTCCAGCCCCAGCGTCGAGCCGGCGAGCGCTCCCCCGCCGTAGGGCGAGACGCCCGCGCGACGACGCCAATCGACCAGGCGCTCCAGCTCGCGCACGAGCGGCCACGCGTGCGCCTGGAGGTGGTGCGCGAGGAGCACGGGCTGAGCGTGCTGCAGGTGCGTGCGGCCGGGAAGGATCGCCTCCGGGTGGGCCTCGGCCTGCGCCACCAGGGCATCGATCACCCGCAGCAGGTCGCGCGCGATCACCCAGGCGTGATCGATCAGGTACATCCGGACGAGGGTGGCGATCTGGTCGTTTCGGCTGCGTCCGGCGCGCAGCCGACCGCCCAGTTCCGGCCCGAGCTCCGCGATCAGCGCCTGCTCCAGCGCACCGTGCACGTCCTCATCGGTCGGGACGGGCAGCAGCGTGCCGTCGGCGACCCTGCGAGCCACCGCGTCCAGCCCGTCGTGCATGCGCTGGGCCTCGTCCGGCTCCAGATATCCGGCCGCGGCGAGCGCCGTGGCGTGCGCGTGCGAACCCGCGATGTCGTACGGCGCCAGGATCCAGTCGAAGTGGGTCGAGCGGCTGAGCTCCACCAGCTCGGGCGAGGGGCCCGTGGCGAAGCGGGCGCCCCACAGCGCGCCCTCGTTCGTGCCCTCGTGCGTCTGTCCGGTCATCACGCGTCCTTCTTGCCGAGCAGCCACACCAGCAGCGCCTTCTGCGCGTGCAGGCGGTTCTCCGCCTCGTCCCACACCACGCTCTGCGGCCCGTCGATCACCGACGAGTCCACCTCGTAGCCACGATCAGCGGGCAGGCAGTGGATGAAGATCGCCTCGTCGTCGGCGAGCTGCATGGTCTCCGGCGTCACCTTGTAACCGCCCAGATCGCGGATGCGTGCGATCTTCTCCTCTTCCTTGCCCATCGACACCCAGGTGTCGGTCACCACGACGTCGGCACCCGCCGCCGCCTCGACCGGGTCCGTGAACAGGGTGATGGAGCCGCCGGTCTCCGCCGCACGGCGGTCGGCGGCCTCGATCACATCGGCGCGCGGCGCGTAGTCCTCGGGCGAGGCGATCCGCACGTGCATGCCCGCCGTGACACCGGCGAGCGCGTAGGAGTGGGCCATGTTGCTCTGTCCGTCGCCGAAGAACGTCAGGGTCAGTCCCTTCAGGTCGCCCTTGTGCTCGCGGATGGTCAGCAGGTCGGCGAGGAGCTGACAGGGGTGGAAGTCGTCGGACAGCGCGTTGATGACGGGAACACGGGTGCCCTCCGCCATCTCCTCGAGTCCCGCCTGCGCGTACGTGCGCCACACGATCGCGGCGACCTGGCGCTCCAGCACCCGTGCGGTGTCGGACGGCGTCTCCTTGCCGCCCAGCTGGCTGCTCGCGGTCGAGATGATCAGCGGGCTGCCGCCCAGATCCGCGATGCCCACCGCGAACGACACCCGGGTGCGGGTGGACGACTTGTCGAAGATCACGGCGACGGTCTGCGGGCCCGCGAGGCTCTTGTCGGCCCAGCGGTCCTTCTTGAGCTCGAGGGCGAGGTCGAGGATCTCCGCCTGCTCGGCGGGCGTGAGGTCGTCGTCGCGCAGCAGGTGGCGGGTCATGCGGGTACCTTTCCGGGGGCGGAGGAGTGGACGTCGGCGAGGCTCGCCGCGAACAGCTCGCGGAACTCAGCCAGCTCGGCGTCGCCGATCGTGAGGGCGGGCGCGATGCGCACGGTCTCGGGGTTCGCGGCGTTCACGATCAGACCGCGCTCCTGGGCTGCCGCGACCACGGCTCCGGCGACCGGCTCGGTGAGCGCGACGCCGACGAGGAGGCCACGGCCGCGGACGCCCGCGAGGAGCGGCGAGTCGATGCCCAGGATGATCTCGCGCAGCTCGGCGCCACGGCGGGCCGCATTGCCGACCAGATCCGCGCGTTCGATCTCGGCCAGCACCGCGTCGGCCACGGCGGTCGCGAGCGGGTTGCCGCCGAAAGTGGAGCCGTGGGATCCGGGAGTGAACAGGGCGCTCGCGGCACCGTACGTGACCAGGGCCCCGATCGGGAACCCGCCGCCGATGCCCTTGGCGAGCGTGATCGCGTCGGGCGTGACGCCCTCGTGACTGAAGCCGAACCACTCGCCCGTGCGGCCGGCACCGGTCTGGATCTCGTCGACGATCAGCAGAGCCCCGTGCGCGAGCGTGAGCGAGCGCGCCGCCGCGAGGTAGCCCTCCGGCAGCTCGACGACACCGGCCTCGCCCTGGATGGGCTCGACGATGACGGCCGCGACCCGGTCGTCCATCGCGGCCTCCAACGCCTCGACGGTGGCCGGGATGTGCTCGACCCCGCCCGGCATCGGAGCGAACGGCGCGCGCATCGACTCCTTCGCCGTCAGCGCGAGGGACCCCATGGTGCGACCGTGGAACCCGTTCTCCAGCGCGAGGATGCGCGGGCGCTCCGCTCCACCGTGCAGGCGCGCGAGCTTGAACGCGGCCTCGTTGGCCTCGGCCCCCGAGTTGGAGAAGAACACGCGCCCGTCGATGCCGGCACCCGCGAGACGCTTGAGCCGTGCGGCGAGCGCGAGCTGCGGCGGCGTCGCGAAGTAGTTCGAGACGTGCGCGAGCGTGGCCGCCTGCGTGGCGACCGCGTCGACGAAGACCGGGTGCGCGTGACCGAGCGAGGTCACGGCGATGCCGGCGAGGAAGTCGAGGTAGCGTCGGCCGTCGGCATCCCACAGGTACGAGCCCTCTCCACGGGTCAGCAGCGCCAGCCGCTCCCCCGCGTTGAGCACGAGATCACGTGCCGCGTCGTCCTGCCAGACGGTCATGCCGTCGCCCCTTTCTCTCCCAGGACCACTTCGGTCCCGATTCCCTTGCTGGTGAACAGTTCGACGAGCACCGAGTGCGGTACCCGTCCGTCGATGATCGCCGCGGCGTCCACGCCGCCCTCGACCGCGTCCAGGCACGCCCGCATCTTCGGGATCATGCCCGACTCCAGGCGCGGCAGCATCTCGATCAGCGCATCCGAGGTGAGGTGCGACACGAGCGAGTCGCGGTTGGGCCAGTCGGCGTACAACCCCGGCACGTCGGTGAGGATCACCAGCTTGCGCGCCCCGAGCGCCACGGCGAGTGCCGCGGCGGCCGCATCCGCGTTCACGTTCAGCGACTGGCCAGGGTGGTCGAGGTCGGGCGCGATGCTCGAGATGACCGGGATGCGACCGGCCGCGAGGTGGTCGAGCACCGCGGTGGGGTCGACCTGCACCACGTCGCCGACCCGGCCGAGGTCGATCTCCTCGCCGTCGACGACCACGCCGCGGCGACGCCCGCCGAACAGACCGGCGTCCTCTCCGCTGAGCCCCGTGGCGATCGGCCCGTGCGAGTTGATCTTCGCCACGAGCTGCGGGTTCACCTGCCCGGTGAGCACCATGCGCACGACACTGATCGCCTCGGTGTTGGTGACGCGGTAACCGCCCTTGAACTCGCTCGGGATCTCGAGCCGGTTCAGCATGTTCGAGATCTGCGGGCCTCCGCCGTGCACGACCACGGGCTGCACGCCGACGTAGCGGAGGTAGGCGATGTCCTGCGCGAAGGCCTCCTGCAGCTCGTCCGAGACCATGGCGTTGCCGCCGTACTTGACCACGACGATCTGGTCGCGGAAGGTCTTCAGCCACGGCAGCGACTCGATCAGCGTGGTCGCCTTCTGCGCGGCGACGTCGGGCGTGGTGTCCTGGATGTCGGTCATGAGGCGTAGGCGCTGTTCTCGTGCACGTAGTCGTGGGTCAGGTCGTTCGTGAGCACCGTCGCGGTGGCCTCGCCGACCTTGAGGTCGATCAGCAGGTGGGTGGCGCGCGGCGTGAGGTCGACCTCCTCGCGCGGACGGTCGGGGCCGCCCGACGTGCACACCCGGACCCCGTTCATCCACACGTCCACGTCGTACGGGTCGAACTGCGCGTTCGTGGTGCCGATCGCCGCGAGCACCCGCCCCCAGTTGGGGTCGTTGCCGAAGATCGCGGCCTTGAAGAGGTTGTTGCGCGCGACCGAACGGCCCACCTCGACGGCCTCCTGCTCGGTGACGGCGTGACGCACCTCGATCGTGATGTCGTGGCTCGCGCCCTCCGCATCGCCCTGCAGCTTCACCGCGAGCTCCTGGCAGAGCGCGGTGAGCGCCTCGGCGAAGTCGTCGAGGTCGGGCACGACCTCGGAGGCCCCGTTGGCCAGCAGCGTGACCTGGTCGTTGGTCGACATGCACCCGTCCGAGTCGAGCCGGTCGAAGGTCTGTCCCGTCGCACGGCGCAGCGCCTCATCGGCCTGCAGCGGCTCCAGCACCGCGTCGGTCGTGAGCACCACGAGCATGGTCGCCAGGCCCGGGGCGAGCATGCCCGCGCCCTTCGCCATGCCGCCGATCGTCCAGCCGTCGCGCGACACGACAGCGGTCTTCGCGACCGTGTCGGTGGTCATGATGGCGTGTGCGGCGCTCTCTCCCCCGCCGGCGCTGAGCTCGGCGATGGCCTGCGCCGTGCCCTCGAGCACCTTGGCGCGGAAGGCCTCGTCACCCGTGCCGATCAGGCCCGTCGAGCAGACGAGCACGTCGCCCGCGCTGATGCCCAGCAACTCGGCGGCCGTCTCGGCGGTCTGGTGCGTGGTCTGGAAGCCGAAGCTGCCGGTGAAGCAGTTCGCCCCGCCTGAGTTGAGCACCACGGCCTCGACGACCCGGTCGGCCACGGCCTGCTGCGACCAGATGATGGGGTTCGCCTTGGCGCGGTTGCTGGTGAACACCGCGGCTCCGACCTTGCGCGGGCCCCGGTTCACGACCACGGCGACGTCGGGCTTGCCGGTGGACTTGAGGCCGACGGCGACCCCGGCAGCTTCGAATCCTGCGGGTGCGGTAACGCTCACGGGGCGACTCCGTTGATCGAGAGGGCACGGGCCTCGGGGAGCCCCAGCGCGATGTTCATGGACTGGATGGCGGCACCGGCCGTGCCCTTGACGAGGTTGTCGACGGCGGTGACGACGGTGACCCGGTTGGCGGAGCGGTCGATCGCCAGGCCGATCAGGGCGGTGTTGGCACCCAGGACGTCGGCGGTGCGGGGGAAGCTGCCCTCCGGCAGCAGCTGCACGAAGGTCTCTTCGCCGTACGCGCTCTCCCAGGCCGCGCGGATCTCCGCGTCGGTCGCGCCCTCGACGATCGGCGCGGTGGAGGTGGCGAGGATGCCCCGCGACATCGGGACGAGCACCGGCGTGAACGAGATGCGGATATCGGCGCCCGAGGCGTCGGCGTCGGCCGGACGGGCCGCAGCGAGCGCCTGCCGGATCTCCGGGATGTGCCGGTGGGTGCCGCCGACCGCGTAGGGGTTGGCCGAGCCGAGGATCTCACTGGCGAGCAGGTTCGGCTTGAGGCTCTTGCCCGCCCCGGACGGGCCGACGGCGAGGACCGACACGATGTCGGACGGGTCGATCACTCCGGCGGCGACACCCGGTGCGAGGCTCAGGCTGACCGTGGAGGCGTTGCATCCGGGAGCCGCGATGCGCGTCGCCCCGCGCAGCGCGTCGCGCTGCCGTCCGCCCGCGACCGGCAGCTCGGGAACGCCGTACGCCCACGGCTCATGGAACGCGCCGCCGTAGAAGGCGTCCCAGGCGGCCGGCGAGGTGAGCCGGTGGTCGGCGCCCGCGTCGATCACCAGCGGGACGTCGCCGAGCGCGTCGGTGTACTGCCCCGACTGGCCGTGCGGGAGGGCGAGGAACACGATGTCGTGACCGGCCAGGACCTCGGGAGTCGTGTCCTGGAGCGTGAGATGCGCGAGCGAGCGGAGGTGCGGCTGGTGGTCGACGAGCGGTTGACCGGCGTTCGAGTGCGCGGTGACGGTGCGGATCTCGATGTCGGGGTGGGCGGCCAGGAGGCGGAGGATCTCGCCGCCTGCATAGCCCGATGCGCCGGAGACGGCGACGGAGTACGTCATGCTTCTACCTTAACGGTCGGGTCCTCGACGATTTCGGGACCGGGGGCGGGGCCGAAGGCGGCGACACCGGCACTCGACCGCCGCGCACGCGCAGGCAGGAGGGCGGAGTCGCCTAGAGTCGGCGGCCGCGGCGTCGGCGCACAGCGATGACGCTCGGAGCGAGCGTCGAAGGAGCGGTGGCGGCCGAAGGCATGTCGCGACAGTAGCGCGGCCGTCGTCGCCACCGCAAATCCCCACCGTCATCCGACGGCGGCGGCCTCCAGCGGCGCGGCGAAGAACGCCAGCTCGTGTGCGCTCGACGTGCGGAACGCGCGCCGCATGCGCTCCCGTCCGGAGGCGTCAGACCGCGATGCCGCCGCGGTCGCGAAAGCGATGGCCTGCGCCGTCGCCTCCTCGAACGCCGGGTCGGCGTAGGTCGACAGCCACGAGGCATAGGGGTGATCGGGATCACGGGCCTCCGCGCCGAAGTCTCCCGCGTGCAGCCGCCTGCCCAGATCGGTGTACAGCCAGAAGCACGGCAGCACGGCGGCGACGAGCTCGGCATGATCGCCGCCGAACGCGACCGACCGCAGATGGTCGAGGTACGCGGTGGTCGCGGGCGCGGGTTCCGCCGCGAACGTCTCCGCGCTCACCCCGCGCTCGGGCGTGAGCCACGACGCGTGCAGCTCCAGCTCCCCCACGATCGATCCGTGCGCCGCGTGCGCCCAGAACGCCTGCTCCGCCGAGGTGGGGGCGGTCCGCGCCGCGGCCGCGAGCACCCTCGCGTACTCGCGCAGGTACAGCGCATCCTGCGCGAGGTAGAACAGGAACGGCTCGCGCGCGAGTGTGCCGTCGGCGAGACCGCGGAGGAAGGGCAGCGCGTCGATCCCGTCGCGCACGTCGGCGATGTCCTGCCACCAGTCGCCGGCGATCTCCTCCGCCGTCTGCCGGGTTTCCAGGCCGCCGCGGTCCCACATTCCAGCGAGGTGATGGACGGGCCCATGTCCCTGCCCCACGGCGAGCGCACCCGCCGCCCGCAGCGACTCTCGCAGCCAGGCGCGCGCGGCATGCACCGCGTCGGACGGCGTGAGACCGCGGGCGAGCAGGGTGGCGAGCGCCGACGACAGGGAACAGCCGGTGCCGTGCGTGTTGGTGGTGGGGATGCGCGCTCCGGGGAACTCGTCCCGCAGGCCGCGGTCCGCGTCCACCAGCGCATCCGGTGCCTCGTCACCCGTGAGATGCCCGCCCTTCACGAGCACCGCGGCGCCGATGTCGGCCGACAGCTCCTCAGCAGCGGCGAGCGCATCCGGCCAGTCGGTGACGGGGCGACCGACCAGCACGGCGAGCTCGGCGAGGTTCGGCGTGACCACCGTGGCGCGCGTCAGCAGCCCCCGCAGTTCACGCTCCGCGTCGGGGGCGAGCAGACGGTCGCCCGATGTCGCCACCATGACCGGGTCGAGCACCACCACCGGGGGGCGCTGCACATCGAGCCAGTCGGCCACCGTGCGGATGACCTCGGCGTCGGCGAGCATCCCGATCTTCACGGCGTCGATGACGATGTCGTCGGACACGGCGTCCAGCTGCGCGCGGAGGAAATCCGCCGGAGGAACGTGGACCGCCCGCACTCCCCGCGTGTTCTGCGCCGTGAGGGCGGTGAGCGCCGCCATCCCGTATCCGCCGTTCGCGGCGATCGCCTTCAGGTCGGCCTGGATGCCGGCGCCGCCCGACGGGTCGCTGCCGGCGATGCTGAGCACACGCGGCACGACCCCCGCCCGCCAACGACGACGGAACGCGGAGGCCGTCTCCGCGGGGTCCGCGGCGGCGCAGAGCGCGGAGACCACGGCGAGCCCCGCCGCGCCTGCGGCCTGGAGCGCCTCGGTGTCATCGATGCCGACCCCGCCGATCGCGACGCACGGGAGCGGGCTCTCGGCCGCGAAGGCCGCGAACCCCTCGACGCCGAGCGGCTCCGGGTGGTCCGGTTTGGTGCTCGTGGGGCGGATCACCCCGACACCGAGGTAATCGACGGTGCCCTGCGGCAGTGCGCGCACGGCATCGAGGTGTTCACGGGTGTTCGCGGTGAGTCCGATGAGCGCGTCCGGACCGAGCAGCTCTCGCGCACGCCGCACCGACGCATCGGCCTGGCCGAGATGCACGCCGTCGACCCGCGCGCCGCGCGCCCGCGCCTCGACAGCGGCGTCCAGACGATCGTTGACCACCAGCAGCGCCCGCCCGTCGATCACGGCGGAGAGCGCGATGAGCTGCTCGACGGTCTCCTCGTGCGCGGCGTTCTTGTCGCGCAGCTGCACGATGCGTGCGCCGCCGTCGACCGCGCGGCGCACGGTCTCGACCACACCGCGCTTCCCGCACAGCCCGGGATCGGTGACGAGATACAGCGAGAAGTCGGCACTCATCGGGTCTCCTCCGACACGCGGGCGCCCGCGGCGACGTCATCCGCGGTCACGGCGTCGAGCGAGTCCAGCAGCGCGACAGCGAAAGTGCCGGGCCCTGCGGCGACCGGGGCGGCGTGCTCGGCCGCCACGGTGTAGACGAGGGTCGCCGCGGCGACCGCCGTGAGCGCATCGTCTCCCGTCTGCCGAGCGGTTCCGAGGAAGGCCGCCATCACGGCGCCCAGAGCACAGCCGCCACCCGTCACGCGCGTGAGCAGTTCGTGGCCGTTGGCGATGCGCACGACGCGATCGCCGTCGGTGATCAGGTCGACGGGCCCGGACACGGCCACCACGGCTCCCGTGGTGCGGGCGAGCTCCTGCGCCGCCCCGGCAGCGGCCTCGGTGCCGTCGGTCGCGTCGACGCCGCGACCGCCGGCCGTGTGGCCTGCCAGGGCGAGGATCTCGGACGCATTGCCGCGGATCGCGGTCGGACGCCGCGCCGCGAGCTCATGCGCGAGGGTCGTGCGCACCGGCAGCACGCCGATCGCGACCGGGTCGAGCACCCACGGGGTGCCGGACGCCGCGGCTCCCGTCACGGCCTCCACGCTCGCGGCGCGCTGCTCGGGCGTCGGCGTGCCCAGGTTGATCAGCAGACCGGAGGCCACACCGGCGAACATCTCGGCCTCGCCGACGATGTCGACCATCGCGGGCGCGGCGCCCAGGGCGAGCAGCACGTTGGCGGTGAAGCCCGTGACGACCGCGTTGGTGACGCAGTGCGTCAACGGAGGCGACTGCCGCAGCGCCTCCCGCAGTCTTCCCGCCGAGGCGGCGAGGTCGGGGGTGGAAACAGGACGCAGAAGATCGCTCATCGCGACATCCCTTCGCTAGTACGAACTAGATCAGGTTCGACGGGTGTGATCTCAGCCGCGGATGCGGCACCCCGTGTCACTGCCTCGCAGTCTAGCGAGCCCCGGCGGGTCCCTCCGTGACGGCCGCGAGGATCCGCAGCTCCTCGGCGCGGGTCAGCCCCGCCCTCCGTTCCCGGTCGACGCCGCGTGCGCGCTCGTCGTCGATCACGCGCGCGATCGTGTCGGCCAGCGGACGCAGCGCCCCGCCGCGCGCCCGATAGGCGGCGTTCGACCGCGTCATGAATCCGGTCATCTCCTCGGGCAACCAGAGCGGGAGCGAATGCGGGCCCATCCAGTACTCCACGCCCTGGGCCACCAGCCGATCCGCGTCGGCGATCACCGTCGCCCCCTCGTGACCAGCGGCACGACGCACGGCGTCGAGCACCTCCCCGAGCGGACGCGCGTCGCCGATCGCATTCACGGGAGAACCGGGAGACGCGGTCACGAGGAACGCCGCCAGATCGTCCACATCGATCACCTGCGCGGTCTTCCCGTCGAGGGGCGGCAGGAGCACCGGACCGTCGGCCGCGCGGAGAAAGGCGGCGGCCCAGTAGCCGAAGCGGTCGCTGGGGTCTCCGTCGCCCACGATCAGCCCGGGACGCGCGACGAGCGCGCGTGCGCCGAGGGCCGCGACGGCGTCTTCCGCCGCGACCTTCTGGGCCGCGTAGTCGTCCTCCCCCTGGCCGTCACGCGCCGGCGCGTGACGCGGCGCGGACTCGTCGGCGCCCGCGGTCATGTCATCGGCGTACACCGACATCGACGACACGTACGTCCACTGCGCCGCACGATCGCCCAGCGCCGCGACGGCCCCCGCGACGTGCGCCGCCCGTGAGGAGACGTCCACGACGTGATCCCACTCGCGGCGGGCGACCTTCGCATAGGCGTCCGCTGCGTCCCGGTCGGCGACGATCAGCGCCGCCCCGTCGGGAGCGGCACGCCCCCCGCGCGCGAGGCAGGTCACGTCCGCGCCCGCCTCCAGCCATCCGTGGGCGATCCGCCCCGAGAGCCAGCCCGTCCCGCCCAGGATCAGCACATCCGTCATGTGCCCATGCCAGCAGCATCCGGGGAAACGCGGAAGGCCTTCCGCTCAGGGCAGAGCCGAAGGCCTTCGCGACGGGGTCGATCAGTCGCGCAGTGCGGCGCCGAATCGCTCCGCCGCGACCGCGACACCCGCCAGCTTGGCGTCGGTCGCCTCCGCAGCGGTGAGCGTCCGGTCGTCGGCGCGGAAACGCAGCGCGAACGTCAGGCTCTTGGCTCCCTCGGACACGCCCTCACCGCGGTAGTCGTCGACCAGTCGCACCGACTCCAGCAGCGCGCCCGCCCCCTCGGCGAGCGCCGCCCGCACCTCGCCCGCCGGCACATCGGCGGCCACGGTCAGCGACACGTCCTGCGTGGCCGCAGGGAACGTCGACAGCGAGGCCGCCACGATCCGCGTCCCCGCGAGGGTGAGGATGCGGTCGAGGTCGAGCTCGAGCACGGTGGCGCGACCGGGCAGGTCGGCGTCCTCCGCCACCGAGGGGTGCAGCTCCCCGACGTAGCCGACCTCCTCGCCGGCCGCGACGAGCGCCCCGGTGCGGCCGGGATGCAGCGCGGCGCGCTGCGCCTGTCGCACGTCGATGTCGATGCCCGCGGCGGCAGCGATCACGCGCACGGCGTCGAGCGCCTCGACCAGCCCCGACGCCTCGGCGGGACGACCCGGCTGACGCGGCGACACGTTGCCGGTGAGGAGCACCGCGATGTGGCGCTCCTGGGGCGGGATGGACGCGTCGAGCGCGGCGAGCGTCTCGTCGGAGGGGCGCACGCCGAGCGGCGGCACCTCGTCGGTTCCGTACTCGACGCCCGGCTCCGGCAGGAACACGAGGCCCGTCTCGAAGAGGGCCAGGTCGGTCATGCCGCGGGCGATGTTGCGGTGCGCGGTCTGCAGCAGCCCCGGGATCAGCGAGCGGCGCAGGCACGGGGCCTGCCCGTCGAGCGGGTTCGCCAGGCGGATGCTCGGCAGGTGCTCCCCCGACGCGGAACCGTGCAGGTCGTTCTGCGCGTCGGTCGTGAACGGGAACGCCGGCGTCTCGACGAAGCCCGCCGCCGCGAGTGCGTTCGCCACGCGGCGACGACCCTGCTGGTGGGCGGTGAGGCCGCGACCGGACGGCGGCGTCGGCAACACCGCGGGGATGCGGTCGAGCCCGTGGATGCGGGCGACCTCCTCCGCGAGCGTCCACTTGTCGGTGAGGTCGGGTCGCCAGGTGGGCGGGATCACGGTCCAGCCGGCTTCCGCCTCCGTCACCTCGGCGCCGATGGTCGTGAGGGCGCCCGTGATCTCGTCGTCGGTGTAGTCCACGCCGATGAGCCCCTGCACGAAGCCGGCCGGCAGCGCGATGTCCCCCACGAACACCTCGGCGAACAGCGCGCCGCCCTCGTCGGTGAGCGTCCCGCCGGCGAGCTCGACCATGAGGTCGGCCGCCCGACGCGCGGCCACGAAGGGGATCAGCGGGTCGACGCCCCGCTCGAAGCGCTTGGACGCTTCACTGGGCAGCTTGTGGCGACGGGCCGTCCTGGCGATGGTCGTGGGGTCGAACGTCGCCGCCTCGATCAGCACGTTGCGCGTGGTGTCGCTCATCTCGGTCGTGCCGCCGCCCATGACACCGGCGAGGCCGATGGGACCGGACTCGTCCGTGATGAGCAGGTCCTCCTCGTGCAGCGCACGCTGCACGCCGTCGAGCGTGGTCATCTTCTCGCCCGGCGTCGCGCGACGCACCGTGATGCCGCCCGCGAGCTTGTCCAGGTCGTAGCCGTGCAGCGGCTGCCCGAGCTCGAGCATCACATAGTTCGTGATGTCGATCAGCACGCCCAGCGACCGCATGCCGGCGAGGCTCAGCCGGGCGATCATCCACGGCGGCGTCGGGCGCGACGGGTCCACGTCCCGCACGACGCGCGTGACGAACTCGCTCGCACCGACGTTGCCGCGCACCGGGGCCCGGTCGTCGACGACGGTCGTGTGACCGGAGCCGGGCTGCAGCTCGGCGAAGTCGCGCTCCGCGGGGTCGCGGAAGGTCGCGCCCGTGGCGTGGGCATACTCGCGGGCGACACCGCGGACCGAGAAGGCGTAGCCGCGATCGGGCGTCACGTTGATCTCCACCGCGACGTCGTCGAGGCCGAGCAGCGCGATGGCGTCGGTGCCCACCGGGGCATCGATGCCGAGGTCGGACAGCACGACGATGCCGTTGTGCTCGTCGCCGAGGCCGAGCTCGCGCGCGGAGGCGATCATCCCGTCGGACACGTGCCCGTAGGTCTTGCGTGCGGCGATCGGGAACGGGCCGGGCAGCACCGCACCGGGAAGGGTCACGACGACCTTGTCCCCGGCGACGAAGTTGTGCGCCCCGCAGACGATCCCGCGGACGCCGCCGTGCTCCTCCCCGACGTCCACCTGGCACCAGTTGATGGTCTTGCCGTTGGACTGGGGCTCCGGTTCGAGCGACACGACCTGGCCGACCACCACGGGACCCGTGATGGCGAAGCGGTGCACGTCCTCCTCTTCGAAGCCGACCGTCACCAGCGCCGCGAGGACATCCTCTGGCGTGGTCTCCGGAGCCAGATCGACGTACTCACGCAGCCACGAAAGCGGGACGCGCATCACACCACCATCCCGTACTGCTCGCTGAAACGGACATCGCCCTCGGCCATGTCGCGCATGTCCTGCACATCGCTGCGGAACATGAGTCCCCGCTCGATGCCCATGCCGAACGCGAAGCCGCTGTAGACCTCTGGATCGATCCCTGCCGCGCGCAGCACGTTCGGGTTGACCATGCCGCAGCCGCCCCACTCGATCCAGCGCGCGCCGCCCTTGAAGGTCGGGTGCCACAGGTCGAGCTCGGCGGACGGCTCCGTGAAGGGGAAGTAGTTGGTGCGGAAGCGCATCTTCGCCTCCGGCCCGAAGAGCTGACGCGCGAAGTGGTCGAGCGTGCCCTTCAGGTGCGCCATCGTGATGCCCTTGTCGATCACGAGCCCCTCGAACTGCGTGAACACCGGCAGGTGCGTGGCGTCGAACTCGTCGGTGCGGTACACCCGCCCGGGGCACAGCACGTAGATCGGCACCTCGCGGTCGAGCATCGAGCGCACCTGCACCGGGCTGGTGTGCGTGCGCATCACCAGGTGACGCGAGGTCGGGTCGACGTAGAACGTGTCCTGCTCCTGGCGAGCGGGGTGATCGACGTCGAAGTTCAGCGCGTCGAAGTTGAACCACTCGTGCTCGAGCTCCGGCCCCTCCGCGATCTCCCATCCCATGCCGACGAAGATGTCCTCGACCTGGTCCTGGAGGAGGGTGAGCGGGTGCCGGGCGCCGACGCGCGAGCGAGAGGGGACGGCGGTGATGTCGACCCTCTCGGACTCGAGCCGTGCGGCGACCTCGGCGGCGGCCAGCTCGGCTTCCTTCGCCGCGAGCGCCTGGGTCACGCGTCCTCGCCCCTGGCCCACGAGCTTGCCGAACGCGGCCTTGTTCTCGGGGGCGACCTGGCGCATCGAGGCGTTCAGGACCGCGAGCGGCGATCCCTCGGCGACGTGCGCGGCTCGGGCGGCTTTCAGCTCGGCGGTGTCGGCGGCCGCATCGATCGCCGCGAGGGCGTCGGCGACGGCGGCTTCGACCGCGTCGGGGGTGATTTCCGGAGACTCTGACACGGGAGTCGAGTCTACCGGCGCGGGACGGGCGTCCCGCGCCGGTAGCGACTCAGAGAACCGGGCCTCCGGAGTTGTTCGCGTCGTGCTTGCCCAGTCCCCGCTGCATCACGATGAGCGACGTGTTCGTCTCGCCGTCGTGCTGGCGGGGGTCCGGCTCCACCGGCCCGGCCTTGGCCGAGCGCTTGGCCCGACGCTGCAGCCGGTAGGCGATGTAGGAGAGCAGGAGACAGACCGCGACGTACATCGAGCCGCCGACGATCGCCGCGGGGATCAGCGGCGAGCCGTAGGGCGCCTGGTTGCCGATCTGGTTGATGACGTACAGCAGCTCCTGGTACGTGATGATGAAGCCGAGCGCGGTGTCCTTCAGCGCCACCACGAGCTGCGCGATGATCACGGGCATCATGGCCCGCACGGCCTGCGGGAGCAGGATGAGCGACATGACCCCCGTCTTGCGCAGACCGATCGCGTAACCGGCCTCCTGCTGTCCGCGCGGCAGCGACTCGATCCCGGCGCGCAGGACCTCGGCGAGCACGGAGCCGTTGTAGACGATCAGCGCGATGACCACGGCCCAGTAGGGCGGCATCTTGACGCCGAGCACGGGAAGACCGTAGTAGAGCAGCATCATCAGGATCAGGACGGGCACGGCCCGCAGGATCTCGATGATCCACCGCACGGGCTCACGCACCCAGGCGTGCTCGGAGAGCCGGCCGATGCCGAGGACGAAACCGAGCACGAGGGAGCCGACCCCCGCGACCGCGAAGGCGGCCAGGGTGCTCAGCAGCCCCTCGCCGAAGCGCACCCAGACCGCGGAGTAGGTGAAGATGTTCCACTTCTCGGGGGCGAACTGGCCGGTGGCGTACAACCGCCAGACCACCCAGCCGAGGACGGCCAGCACCACCAGCACCGTGACGGCGCCGATGAGACGGTTGCGGGCGACCGCGCGGGGCCCGGGGACGTCGAACAGGACGGAACTCATCGCGCGATCCTCCACTTGTTCTCGAGCACGCGCTGCACCCAGCTGAGCAGCAGCACGAGCACGACGAAGATGACCATGACCCACAGCAGCACGACCAGCGCGTTCTCACCGCGCTCGCTCAGTGCCGCCCGGATGGTGCCGAGGTTGACCACCGAGAACCCGGCGGCCACCGTGGTGTTCTTCATGAGGGCGATCAGCACGCTCATGAGCGGCGGGACCACGGACCGCGTCGCCTGCGGGAGCACGACGTAGCGCATGACCTGGCCGAAGTTCAGTCCGATCGCCCGCGCGGCCTCCGCCTGCCCGACCGGGACCGTGTTGATGCCGGCGCGGATGGCCTCCGCGACATAGGTGGCGGTGTAGAGGCCCAGCGCGATCACGGCGAGGAGCAGGGCGTTGACCCGCTCTCCCAGCAGGATCGGGAGGCAGAACGCGAAGAAGAACATCACCAGCGTGAGCGGGGTGTTGCGGATCCAGTTCACGTACACGCCACCGACGGCGCGCGCGATCGGAACCGGCGACACCCTGGCCGCGCCCACGATGAGGCCGAGCACCACGGCGATGAGGCCACCGCCGAGGAACAGCGCGATGGTCCCCCACAGCGCTTCACCCCAGAGATCGAGGTGGTCTGAGATCACTCCCACTGCTGTGCCTTTCGGTTCGTTTCTACGTCAGATGAGGCGACGGAAGCGGGGCGGGCGACCGTGCCGCCCGCCCCGCGGTGATCAACCGACCGGGTCGACCTCGGGCTGCTCCGCCTTCACACCGGAGGCACCGAGGTTGTTGTCGAAGATCTGCTGCCAGATGTCGCCACCGTCGGTCAGCTGCGTGTTGAAGTACTCGACCAGCGCGTCGTCGCCCTTGGCCACGCCGATGCCGTAGCGCTCCTCGCTGAAGGGCTCGCCGACGACCTTCAGGTTGTCGGGGTCCTGCGCGGCGTAGCCGATGAGGATGGCCTCGTCGGTCGTGACCGCGTCGACCTGACCGTTCTTCAGGTCCTCGACGCACTTGGAGTACGTGTCGTACTCCTTGGTCGGGACATCGGGGTAGTTCGTCTTGATGTTCTGGATCGGGGTCGAGCCGGTCGCCGAGCACACCGTGGTGGACGAGCTCAGGTCGTCCACGCTCTCGATGTCGCTGTCGGCGCCGACGAGGAGGCCCTGACCGGTGACGAAGTACGGGCCGGCGAAGGAGATCTGCTCCTTGCGCTTGTCGGTGATCGAGTAGGTGCCGACGTAGTAGTCGATGTCGCCGTTGACGATGGCCTGCTCGCGGTTCGCGGAGGCGATCGCCTGGAACTCGATCTTCTCCGGGTCCACGCCGAGCGATGCGGCCATCCAGCGCGCGATGTCGACGTCGAAGCCGGTGCGGTCGCCGGTCACGGGGTCGAGGTAGCCGAGACCGGGCTGGTCCTCCTTGACGCCGACCTTGACGGTCCCCGACTCCGAGATCCGGTCGAAGGTCGGGCTGCCGTCGATGCTGACGTCCTCCAGCACCGTCCACGGCGTGGCGCTCGAGGTGTCCTCGTCGCCGTCCTCGGGTGCTCCGGTGCTGGACGGGGTGCCGCTGTTGCAGGCGGTCAGGGCGAGCAGCGCCGCCGCCGCGATCCCGATGCCTGCCAGTGTCCGTGTGCGTCGCATGTGCGTCTCCTTCGTGTGCTGTGGGTGCAGGGTCTGGTGGGGTCAGTGGGTGAGGAGCTTCGAGAGGAAGTCCTTGGCGCGGTCGCTCTTCGGGTTGGTGAAGAACTCCTCCGGCTTCGCCTCCTCGACGATCCGGCCGTCGGCCATGAACACGACACGGTCGGCGGCCTTGCGCGCGAAGCCCATCTCGTGCGTGACGACGATCATCGTCATGCCGTCCTGGGCGAGCTCGACCATGACGTCGAGGACCTCGTTGATCATCTCCGGGTCCAGCGCACTGGTGGGCTCGTCGAACAGCATGACCTTGGGCTGCATCGCCAGGGCCCGCGCGATCGCGACGCGCTGCTGCTGACCGCCGGAGAGCTGCGCGGGGAGCTTGTTCGCCTGCTGCGCGACGCCCACGCGCTTCAGCAGCGTCATCGCCTCGGCCTCGGCCTCCGACTTCTTGAGGCCGCGGACCTTGATCGGCCCGAGCGTCACGTTCTCCAGGATCGTGAGGTGGGCGAAGAGGTTGAACGACTGGAACACCATGCCGACGTCGGCGCGCAGGTGCGCGAGCGCCTTGCCCTCGGCGGGGAGCTCCTTGCCATCGATACGGATCGAGCCGCTCGTGATCGTCTCCAGGCGGTTGATCGTGCGACACAGCGTCGACTTGCCCGACCCGGACGGGCCGATCACGACGACGACCTCGCCGGTGTTCACGGTCAGGTCGATGTCGCTGAGCGCCTGGAACTCGCCGTAGTGCTTCTGGACGTTCTCCACGACGACGAGAGGGGTTTCAGAGGTCATCATTTCTCCAAACTAGCCACGCGTTGCGCGCGGTTCCAGGCACCACGGTGAGGTTTACACGTTCGTAATCACCTGATCGCGGCGACAATGCGGCAGTGCAGGGTCGCCCCACGGCCCGCCCCCTCGGGCCGTGGGATCGCCCTGCTGCCACGCTCCCAGCGACAGCAGGCAGCAGGTGTCCGATCGTGTGCGATCGACCTCACCCTGGCAGAGCGGCTCGGGTGGCGTCCGACTTCTTGAGGATTTCTTGAGCAGCCGGACGGCCGCCACGGATCACCCCCGCAGGTCGCGGTAGTACTCCTGCGCGCCGGGGTGCAACGGCACCGGACCCGTGAAGATGGCCGACCTCCGGTCGAGCAGCGCCGCCGCCGGCACCTGCTGCGCGAGAGCCGTCCTGGCATCGAACAGCGTCGCCAGCACATCCCGCACCACGCCAGCGGGCGTCGAACCCGCCGTGACCAGGTAGTTCGGCACGGCGAGGGTGGTGACCGCGGCAGCGAGCCCGTACGTCCCCGCCGGCACGTCGGCGGGCCGATACGCGTGCGAGTAGCGGTCGTTGACCTCGTTCACCCACTCCTGCTCGATCGGCAGCAGTCGCACATCCGCGGTCTCCGCCAGCTGCGCGATCCCGGGGGTCGGCAGCCCGCCCACCCAGAAGAACCCGTCGATCTCGCCCTCCGCCATGGCCGCGATCGACGCGCCGAGGTCGAGCTGGGGGTCGCTGATCGACGCCGCGTCCACCCCCGCCGCCTCCAGCACGCGCCCCGCGATCACGTTGACCCCGGAGTTCTCCGCCCCGAGCGACACCGTCATGCCGGCGAGATCGGCGAGGTCGTGCACCGGGGAGTCACCGCGCACGACCACCTGCAGGTACTCGTCGTACAGCCGCGCGACCGCCGTCACATCCTGCGGCTCGGCGAACGCTCCGGTCCCGGCCACCGCGTCGGCGGCGGCGTCGCCCTGCGCGAAGCCCAGCAGCGACTCCCCCGCGCTCACCCGCAGCAGGTTGTCGACCGATCCGGCCGTCTGCTCCGCCACCAGGTCCACCGTCCTGGCGCTCGACACCGCGTCAGCCACCGCGGTGCCGTAGGCGAAGTACACACCGGTCGGGCCTCCGCTCGCGATCGTGTACTCCTCGTCGCCCCACTCGCTCGACCGGGTCGCACACGCCCCGAGCGTCAGCGCCAGGCACGTCACGAGCAGTCCGGCGATCAGGCGCCCCACCCGGCTCACGCGGCGCCCTCCGCGGGGAGCACCAGCGCGACCAGCAGCCCGCCGCCGTCGGCCGAACTCACCCGCAGTTCTCCGCCGACCGTGGTCAGCAGATCCGTTGCGATCGCCAGGCCCAGGCCCGTGCCCGGCTGGTCGCCGCTGTCGGCGCTGCGCCAGAACCGATCCGTCGCCGCCTCCGCGTCCTCCCGGCTGAGCCCCGCCCCGTGGTCGCGCACCGTGAGATGGCACCCGTCGGCGTGGCGCCGCGCCCCGATCTCGATCGTGCCTCCGGCGGGCGAGTACTTGACGGCGTTGTCGATCGCCGCGTCCAGGGCGGCCTCCACGATCGTGCGGTCCGTGATCGTCATCACCGAGTCCTCGCCGGTGCGGTGCAGCGTCATACCCCGATGCTCGGCCACGTCGCGCCAGGCCTCCAGCCGCCGCGACGCCACGGCCGCCAGGTCGACGGCCGACAGCGTGGAGTCCGTGCGCCCGCCGCGGGCCAGCCCGAGCAGCGTCTCCAGGATGCGGCTCATCCGCCGGCCCTCCTCACGCGTCTCCTCCACGTCGGCGTCCCACTCCGCCCCGAGCCCCGTCGCGAGGTGCTCGACCCGCAGCAGCAGCGCGTTCAGCGGGTTGCGCAGCTCATGCGAGGCGTTCAACGCGAACTCCTGCTGCCGCGTCATCACCCGTTCGATCTCGTCGGCCATGCCGTTGAACACCCGCGTCATGCGCCGCAGCTCCGGGGGTCCGGTGTCCTCTGCGACCCTGGCATCCATCTCGCCGCGCTCGATCGCCACCATCGCCTCGTCCAGCCGTCGCACCGGCGAGAGCACCCACCGCGCGAGCCCGGCCACGAGAAGCACGCCGAGCCCGCTCAGCACCACCACGACGGCGCCCAGGAGCAGCGTCTGCTGCAGGATCGCGGCGCGAGGACGGTCGACGTCGCCGGCCACCAGCACCGCGCCGATCACGTCACCGTCGTCGAACACCGGCTCCACGAGCGCCGCATCCGGCACGGCCCACGGCGGCGCGGGCGCGGGCTGCTCGGCACGACGGCCGGAGAGCGCCAGCCGCACGCGCTCCGCATCCGCCTCCGACAGCACCGCGTCGCCGTGCGCGCCCGCGGCCCACGCGGCCCCCGCGAGGTCGAACACGGTCACTTCGATGCCGTACACCTCCTGGAAGCGCCGTACCTCCGCGTCGACCACCGCGGGGCTGCCCGAGCGCAGCGCCTGTCGTGCGCTGGTGACGAAGTAGCCGAGGTCGCCCAGCTGCTCGGTGTAGAACGCCTGCTGGACACTGCGCGACGCGCTCCACGCCGCCACTCCCCCGAGCGACACCAGGACCGCGACCAGCGGCACCAGGAACATGACGATCAGGCGACGGCGCACGACTCAGGACTCCGCGAGCCGGTAGCCGACACCGCGCACCGTCTCGATGAAGCCGCGGTCGCCGGTCTTGCGTCGGATCGCCGCCACGTGCACCTCGAGCGAGTGCCCGAAGCCGCGCCAGTCCGTGTTCCACACCTCCCGGATCAGCCGCTCCTTCGGTACCGCCACCCCGGGGTAGCGGGCGAGCACACCCACGATGTCGAACTCCTTGCGGGTCAGGCCCACCACGGCGCCGTCGACCCGCACCTCGCGCGCCACCAGGTCGATGTGCACGCTCCCGTCGTGCAACAGCACCCGGGTGTCCGCCTCGGCGCGCAGGGGACGGGAGCGTCGCGTCACGGCCTCGATGCGCGCCAGCAGCTCGTGCACGTCGTACGGCTTCACGACGAAGTCGTCCGCGCCCGCCCGCAGCCCCTTGATGCGCTCGGCCACCTGGTTGCGGGCGGTCACGATCACGATCGGCACGTCGGAGCGCCCACGGATGCGACGGCACAGGTCGATGCCGTCCACGTCGGGCAGCCCGAGGTCCAGCAGCACGACCTCGGTGTCTGCGTCCACGAGGGTGAGCGCCTGCGCACCGTCGGACGCCCGCACCGTCGCGTACCCGGAGCGCGCCAGGAACGCCTCCAGTGCCGCCGCGACCCGCTCGTCGTCCTCGACGATCAGTACCCTCATCGCCCCCGCTTCCCCGCTCTTCCCGCCCGCTCAGCCCGTCGGCGCCGCGCGCTGTGCGAACGCGCTCTCGTACAGGCACACGCTCGCCGCCGTGGCGAGGTTGAGCGACTCCGCACGACCGAAGATCGGCAGCCGCAGGACGCGGTCGGCGAGCTCCAGCGCCTCGTCCTCCAGGCCGCGCGCCTCGTTGCCGAACAGCCAGGCGGTGGGCTCGGCCAGCACGCCGTCCGCGCGGGCCCCCAGCAGGTCGTCGCCCTTCACATCTGCCGCGAGGATGCGCAGACCGGCGGCGTGCGCGCGGTCGACGACATCGGGCAGCTCGGCGCCGACCGACACCGGCAGGTGGAAGAGCGAGCCCGTCGTCGCCCGCACGACCTTCGGGTTGTAGGGGTCGACCGTGCGTCCCGTCAGCACCACGGCATCCGCTCCGGCGGCATCCGCGGCGCGGATGATGGTGCCCAGGTTGCCCGGGTCGCGCACCTCCTCGCAGATCGCGACCAGCCGGGGCGACGCGTCGAAGATGTCGCGCACCGAGGTCGGGGTCTGCCGCACGACAGCGACGAGTCCCTGCGGGGTGACGGTATCGGCCATCGCGTGCAGCACGTCCTCGGTGACGTATTCGACCCGCACGTCGGCGTCGGCCGCCTTCGCCCGGATGTCCTGATGCCGCTCCCAGCCGCCGGGTGTCGCGAACAGCTCGACGATCGCCTCGGGGCGGTAGGTCAGCGCCTCGCGGACCGACTGCGGTCCTTCCAGCAGGAACAGCCCGGTCTCGGTGCGCGCGCTGCGCTTGGTCAGCTTGGCGACGGCACGGACTCGGGGGGAACGAGGGTTCTCCAGCACGATCTCAGTCTAGGGCGACGACGACGCCCGGAAACGCGGAACGGGCGCCTTCCCGCAGGAAGACGCCCGTTCGGAGCGAGATGCTTACGCAGCCGACTTCGGCGCGTTGACGTCGGAGGGCAGAGCCTTCTTCGCCGTCTCGACCAGCGTGGTGAACGTGGCCGCGTCGTTGACCGCGAGGTCGGCGAGCATGCGACGGTCGACCGTGACGCCCGCGAGGCCGAGGCCCTGGATGAAGCGGTTGTACGTCATGCCGTTCTGACGCGCGGCGGCGTTGATGCGCTGGATCCAGAGGCGACGGAAGTCACCCTTGCGCTTGCGACGGTCCCGGTACGAGTAGACCAGGGAGTGGATGACCTGCTCCTTGGCCTTCCGGTAGAGGCGCGAACGCTGACCGCGGTAGCCGGAGGCGCGCTCGAGGATGACCCGACGCTTCTTGTGGGCGTTGACTGCCCGCTTGACTCTTGCCATTTTCCTGTGTTCCTATCGTGCGTTCGGCGCGTCAGCGACCGAGAAGCTTGTTCGCGACCTTGGTGTCAGCCTTCGACAGCACCTGGTCCTGGTTCAGACGACGGGTGCGACGGCTCGACTTGTGCTCGAGGTTGTGGCGCATGTTCGCCTGCTGCTTCTTCAGCTTTCCGCTGCCGGTGATCTTGAAGCGCTTCTTAGCACCCGAGTGGGTCTTCTGCTTCGGCATCTTCTCTTCCTTCGTGATGGCGCCTTCTCAGGCGACGGTGTCTACCCGCGTTGCGGGAGTTCGTGGGGCGGATGTCACTCCGCGGCGGGTGCGGCCGGGGCGGCCGAGTCGCTCTTGGCGTCGCGGGCAGCCTGCTTGTTCGCCGCACGCTGCGCGTCGCGCACCGCGTTCTGCTCCTGCTTCGCCTCGGACTTGCTCTTGATCGGCGCGACCACCATGACCATGTTGCGGCCGTCGATCGTCGGGTTCGACTCGACGGTGCCGAACTCGGCGACGTCTTCCGCGAACTTGCGCAGCAGGCGCACACCCTGCTCCGGGCGCGACTGCTCGCGACCGCGGAAGAGGATCATCGCCTTGACCTTGTCGCCGGCCTTGAGGAAGCCCTCGGCGCGCTTGAGCTTCGTCGTGTAGTCGTGCGCCTCGATCTTCAGTCGGAAGCGGACTTCCTTGAGGATCGTGTTCGCCTGATTACGACGCGCTTCCTTCTCCTTCTGGGCGGCCTCGTACTTGAACTTGCCGTAGTCCATGATCTTGACCACGGGCGGCTTCGAGTTCGGGGCGACCTCAACGAGGTCGAGATCGGCTTCCTGTGCGAGACGCAGCGCTGCCTCGATGCGGACAACGCCGATCTGCTCACCCGAGGGGCCGACGAGGCGGACCTCGGGGACTCGGATGCGCTCATTGGTGCGGGGATCGCTGATGCGGAGCTCCTTAGACGATGTGATTCGGCCACCGTGATGCGGATGCATCCCGGGCGAAATCGAACTCGTCTCCCACCCGCCGGCACTCAGACGCCGGCTCCACACCCTGTCTACCGGTCCTCTCGTGACGAGTGAACCGGCGGAGTGCAAGACCCGGTAGCCTGGAACGGCAAGCGCGGGTGGGAAGTGAATCCTCTTTCGTTCCAGAGCATGACGCTCCGGAGCCCGCCAAAGTCTAACAGAAGGCAAGGCGAAGTGACGAACCAGGCACCCGACGAGGCGGCACGCGAGCGCGAAGAGCGCTGGGCACGACAGGAGGAGGCGGCCTCGTCCGCGGTTCGCGACATCGCGGACGTCCCCGCCGTCGAGGTCATCACGACCGCGGCCGTGCACCTCATGAGCGCCGCCGCCGTCAAGCTCGGCCTGGCCGACGAGCCCGACGCGGCCGAACAGCTCGACCTCGACGAGGCCCGCAAGCTCATCAACGCCCTCGCCGGGCTCATCACCGCCGGCG
The DNA here is from genome assembly GCF_004794375.1 of Microbacterium sp. K35. Classification (NCBI taxonomy): domain Bacteria; kingdom Bacillati; phylum Actinomycetota; class Actinomycetes; order Micrococcales; family Microbacteriaceae; genus Microbacterium; species Microbacterium sp. K35. The sequence goes on from NZ_SSDM01000140.1 coordinate 24,073, forward strand.
CCCCCGAGATCAGCGACATGCACGCGCGGTCACTGCGCGACGGCCTCCGCTCGCTCCAGCTCGCGTTCCGCGAGGCATCGACCATCCCCGACCCGATCGGCAAGGGCCCCGGCGAGAAGTGGACCGGCCCGGTCACCTGAGCCGGCGCCCGTCGCGGTTCAGGCGCTGCGGCGGAGCTTGACCGTGAGCGAGTCCGCGAGCACGGCGATGCGGTCGTCGGCCGCCCAACGCTGAGCCAGACGACCGAGCACGGCGTCGAGCACCTCGCGCTCGAGCCCGTCGACCAGCTCGAGGATCACGACCAGCTCGGGCCCGCGCAGGCGGGCGTCGGGGTCGCCCGCGGCCACGGCCACGTCGATCACCGCGAGCTCGTGCGCGACGCTCTCCTGCAGCGCGGTGAACACCTCGGGCGACAGGAAGCTCGGCTCCCACGCGTGCCCCTGCGCGACCGCCCAGACCGCCGGGCGCCGGATCACGAACTCCGTGTCGGACGTGGGGTCGAGCACGATCAGGTCGGTGTCCTCCGCGGATGCGGCCAGAGCCGCACGCACCGCCTCCACCGGGATCGGTCGCGCCGTCGCGTCCCACCGCTGCATCGCCTCGACCGAGGAGAACACGGGCTGGACGCGCCGGCCATCGGGCGCCGCGACCGTGACGATCGACAGCTCCTGGGTCTTGTCGACCGCGAGCCCGCTCGGCGCGACCCCCTCTTCGCCCTTCTCCGCGATCAGCGGGATCAGCACGCGCGCGGCACGGAAGGCGTCGACGACCTCCGCCTGCGATCCCTCGCCCGCCCGGAAGCGCTGAAGGGCGTCGAGCAGGGCGGGATCGGCGGAGCCGTCGTCGGCCGCGTGCGGGTTCGACTCGAAGCTGCGGCCCTCCCACGGAACACCCGCGGAATCGGCGTGGTTGTGCGCCTCCGGGCCGTGGCCGTGGGGGTCAGTCTCCGGCGACATCCAGCGCCTCGGCCAGGGTGAAGGCTCCGGCGTAGAGCGCCTTGCCGACGATGGCGCCCTCGACGCCCAGCGGCACCAGCTCGCGCAGCGCCGCGATGTCGTCGAGGTTGGAGACCCCGCCGGAGGCCACGACCGGCTTCGGCGTGCGCGAGGTCACCTCGCGCAGCAGCTCCAGGTTCGGGCCGCGGAGCGTGCCGTCCTTCGTGACGTCGGTGACCACGTAGCGGCTGCAGCCGGCATCCTCCAGGCGCTCCAGCACCTCCCAGAGGTCGCCGCCCTCCTTGGTCCAGCCGCGGGCGGCAAGAGTGGTGCCGCGCACGTCGAGGCCGACCGCGATCGCCTCGCCGAAGCGGCTGATGACGTCGGCCGCCCACTCCGGGTTCTCCAGCGCGGCGGTACCGAGATTGATGCGCGCCGCGCCGCTCTCGAGCGCCGCCTCCAGGCTCGCATCGTCGCGGATGCCTCCGGAGAGCTCCACGTTCACGCCGCGGAACTGCTTGATGACCTTGCGCAGGATCGGTGCGTTGCTGCCGCGGCCGAACGCCGCGTCGAGGTCGACCAGGTGGATCCAGGAGGCGCCCTGCGCGACCCACTCCCCTGCGGCGTCGAGCGGGTCGCCGTAGCTCGTCTCGGTGCCGGCCTCGCCCTGGGTGAGTCGGACGGCCTTGCCGCCGGCGACGTCCACCGCGGGGAGGAGCGTGAGCGAAGGTGACTGCGCGAAGTCGTTCATGGGGTCCTTGGTTCGGGTGTCTCTGCGGCCCGAGCGGGCGCGACACACGAGGCTACCGCGGCGGTCGGCACCCACTCAAATGCATGACGCCGGCCGTCGGTCGCAGCGGCGCCGCCGTCCATGCCTGACATTTCGTCGGGTAACATGCTACGGATGTCAGCGCGAGAACCAGGGCCCCCGTCCGAGTACCGACGCGTCCGAGCCGACCACGAGATCGCCGTCCCCCGCCCCCGGTCCGCCATCCGCGGCTCGGCCGCTCCCCGCCCGGCCGCCGAGTCATCCGCCTCCCCGGCGGCCGGG
>NZ_SSDM01000141.1:0-9968 GCF_004794375.1 Microbacterium sp. K35
GCGGCACCGTGCGCCAGGTGACGATCGCGCCGGAGCTGCCGGGAGGGCTGGACGCCGTGCGGCAGATCGTCGCCTCCGGCGCAGCGGCCGCCGTGGGGCACACCGACGCCGACGCCGACATGGCGATCGCGGCGTTCGAGGCGGGAGCGTCGATCCTCACCCACGCGTTCAACGCGATGAACGGCATCCACCACCGCGCCCCTGGCCCCGTGCTCGCCGCGGCCGCCGATCACCGGGTGATCCTCGAGGCGATCGCGGACGACATCCACCTCGACCCCGCTGTCGTGAAGCTCGTGTTCGACGCGGCGCCGACCAGGGTCGCGCTGATCACCGACGCCATGGCCGCCGCGGGCAGCGCCGACGGGCAGTACGACCTCGGCGCCGTTCGCGTGACGGTCCTCGACGGGGTGGCGCGCGCCGACGACACGGGCTCGATCGCCGGGTCGACGCTCACGCAGGATGTGGCACTGCAGCGCGCCGTACGCGCGGGGGTGCCCCTGACCGAGGCGGTGCGCGCGCTCACCGAGACACCGGCGAGGGCCGTCGGACGGCACACGCGTCTCGGCGCGCTGCGCGCGGGCATGCTCGGCGACGCCGTGCTGCTCGATGCGAGGCTGCGCGTCGCGCGGGTCTGGACGGGCCACGCACTGTCCGCCTAGAAGGACAGCACTCCGCGCGACGCGCAGCGCTGCGGCCTCCGATCGAACAGGTCGTGACACCCGCCGGACTCCCCAGATCGGCGGCTGTCTCTCCCGTAGAGCGGGATGGTGGGCCGCCGTTCTCCCCAGATCGGCGGCCCGTTCCCTCCCGTGTCGAGCGGGCGGGGCCGAGGGCTCCTCCCCCGAGGACCTCGACCCTTCCCCTGATGCAGAACCCCCCGCATCAGAGCCTGAACTCCGCCCCCCGGTGGAGTTCGCATGGCTGTCTCTACGGGATGAGACGAAGCGATCTCCAGTTCATTACGCGACTTCGGAAAAAGTTTTCGGGGCTGGATGCCGAATGACAGAACCCGATGGATCTCCTTCGAACAGAGCACGAAGGGGTGGCCTTATCAGGACTTTCGCGGGACAATCGTCGTACCGCGTAATAAGACGCGCGCTCGCGCGTCTCTTCCCCTGAGGGCCGATCCGCGCCCCGGGACAGATGGATGATTGTGCACCGAGAGAACACCACACCTGACGAGCCCATCGGCGATGCCGACCTGATCCTCCGCACCCGCTCCGGCGACACGACGGCGTTCGGCGAACTCTGGAAGCGTCACTACCCGTCCGGCATCGCCGTCGCACGATCAGTGACCTCGTCGATCGACCCGGACGATCTGGTGCAGGAGGCGTACACCCGCATCTACCAGGCGATCGCCAAGGGCGGTGGGCCCAACGGGTCGTTCCGCGCCTACCTGTTCACGAGCATCCGCAACACCGCCGCCGCGTGGGGACGCTCGCGCCGCGAGACCGCGATCGACGAGCTCGACACGGTGGCCGACCCGAGCAGCACCGAGAACGCCTCCAACGAGGCGCTCGACCGCAGCCTGACGGCGCAGGCATTCCGCAGCCTTCCCTCGCGCTGGCAGGAAGTGCTCTGGTACACCGAGATCGAGCAGATGAAGCCGCAGGAGGTCGCACCGCTGCTCGGCATGAAGGCGGGCGCCGTCTCCCAGCTCGCGTTCCGCGCGCGCGAGGGTCTGCGCGAGGCGTGGATCCAGGCGCACCTGCGCAGCGCGACCCCCGGGTCGGACTGCCAGTGGACGATCGAGCACCTCGGCGCGTACTCCCGCGGCAACCTCGGCACGCGTGACCACAAGCGCCTCGAACTTCACCTCGACGAGTGCGCGCGCTGCATGATCGTCGCCGCCGAGGCCAAAGACGTCTCGATGCGCCTCGCGCTCGTCATGCTGCCGCTGGTGCTCGGCGTCGCGGGTGCCGGTGGCTACCTCGCGACCCTGCAGGGCGGTGGCGCTCCGATCGTCGCGATGGCGGCCATGCCGTCGAGCATCGCCGGCGGCGTGCTGGTCGGCGATGGCGGGGCGGGGCACGCGGCAACGGGTGTCGCCGCGTCCGGTTCCGGCGCGTCCGGTGGGTCCGGCTCCGCGGGAGGCAGCAGCGCCGGCGGTGGAAGCGCGAGCACCGGAGGGGCGTTCACGGGCATGGGAGCGCTGGTCGGCGCGGGGTCGGCCGCACTGGTGGTCGCCGGGGTCGTCACCGCTGCCGCGATCGTTCCCGGTCTCGCCGGCGCCAGCCCCGCGACGTCGCTCCCGAGCGCCGCGGACGGCGACTCCTCGATCACGACCGACATCGCGCCCGACACGTCGCTCGGGCTCGACGAGCCCATCGTGATCGAGGCGCCCGCGGAGGAACCTCCCGCTCCTCCGGCCGCCGAGGTGCCGACACCGCAGCCGACCGAGCAGTCCGGCACGGTCGTCGTCCCGTCGGCGCAACCCGTCGCACCGATCGCGCCGCCCGAGCAGGTGGACCCGACCGACCCCACCGACCCGACAGATCCGACCGACCCCACCGACCCGACAGATCCGACCGACCCCTCGGACCCGACCGATCCCACGGACCCGACCGATCCCACGGACCCGGTCGAGCCCGCGAAGCCGACGGAAGGGCCGCAGTGGAGCGCCGCGACCTTCTCCTTCACCGGGATCCAGCTGCACTACACGGTGCCCGTCTCCGGAGCCCCGGGTCTCCAGGTGGAGGCGCTGATCGACGGCGCCACCGGTGGCGGCGACAGCATCACGCTGGATGATGCCGGCACGGGGACCATCGATCTCCGCCCGACCGCGCGTCAGCTGTGGAACGCGGACACCACCACGGTCACCTTCCGCTACGTGTTCCCGGACGGACCGGGGGCCTCGACAGACACCACGCTGCTGTCCCTCGCGCTCGAGACGCCCGTCGTCCCGGAGCAGCCCGCCGAGGACACCGCGCCCGTCGGCGACACGACGGCCGCGGCGGATGCGGCCGTCGTCCCCGACGAGACAGCGTCCGCTCCGGCACCGGCTGACGCGGAGCCCGCTCCGGCCGAGCCCGCTCCGGCCCCCGTCGAGCCCGCACCGGCCCCCGTCGAGCCCGCGTCGGTTGAGGCCCCGGTCGAGGCTGCACCGGCCGAGGCTGCACCGGCTCCCGTCGAGGCCGTCGCGACCCTCTCCGAGCCCGTCGCTGCGGCGGCAGAGGGCTCGACGATCGCCGAATAGACTGGAGTCATGACTCCGGATCCCGCCCCCGTCCCCGGCGTCGAACGTCAGGCGCTGACCGCGCTCGACCTCGTGCGCGTCGTCGTCCTGATCGCGGCGATCGCCTCTCTCGCCCTGTGGGGCTTCGCGAGCTGGGACCTGCCGTGGAACATCGTGATCGGCATCGGCGCGCCGGTCACGGCCCTGCTGCTGTGGGCACTGTTCCTGTCGCCCCGCCCCGTGCTGCGCGTGCACCCGTTCCTGCGTGCGCTGGTCGAACTGCTCATCTATGTGGGCGTGACGATCGCGTGGTGGTCCATGGGCCAGGCCCTGATCGGCACCGCCTTCGCCCTCGTCGCCGTGGTCGCCGGTGTTCTCAGCGGTCGCCGCGCCCTGACGTGAACTCGCCGTCGTGAGCATCCCGTCGTGAGCGTCGTCCCGCTGCTGCAGCAGGCGCTCGGCGCGCTCGTCGACACCGACGAGGACGCGCTCGAACGGGCGCGCTCCGACCGCTCCGGCCATGCCGCCGCGGGGCGCCCGCTGGCGATCGTGCATGCCGAGCGCGTGGAGCACGTGCAGGAGACCCTGCGCATCGCCTCGGCGACGCGCACGCCCGTGGTGGTCCGCGGCGCCGGCACGGGCCTCGCCGGGGCGGCCAACGCGGGCGAGGGTGAGATCGTGCTGTCGCTGCGACGCATGACGGCGATCCACGAGGTCCGCCCCGACGATCTGCTGGCCGTGGTCGAGCCCGGCATCCTCAACGCCGAGCTCAATGCCCACCTCGCGTCCTTCGGCCTGTGGTGGGCACCCGACCCCGCGAGCCGCGACATCTCGACGGTCGGCGGCAACATCGCCACGGGCGCGGGAGGACTGCTCTGCGCGAAGTACGGCGTCGTGCGGGATGCCGTCCTCGGCGTCGACCTCGTACTGGCCGACGGGCGGCTTCTGCACCTGGGGCATCGCAGCGTCAAGGGCGTCACGGGCCTCGACCTGACGGCTCTCGTCGTGGGTTCGGAGGGCATCCTCGGCGTCGTGGTCGGCGCGACGCTCAAGCTCCGGCGGCTCGTCCCCGGCGAGAGCTGCACCGTGACGGCTCTGTTCCCCGGTGTCCGCGCCGCGGCCGCCGCCTCAGCCGCCGTGACCGCCGCCGGGGTGCAGCCCGCGATCATGGAGCTCATGGACGCCCCGAGCCTCGCGGCCGTGCACGCTCTGCTCGGCCTGCCGGCGCCGACGCCCGGCACGGCGCAGCTGACCATCCAGACCGACGGGCCTGCGGCGGCCGCCGAGGCCGACGCGATCGACGCCATCCTGCGCGCCAACGACGGCGTCACCGAGGTGTCGCACGATCGCGCGGAGGGCGAGCGGCTGCTTGCGATCCGCCGGTCCATGCACGCCGCGATGGCCTCCCTCGGCACCACCCTGATCGAAGACGTCTCCGTGCCGCGGAGCGCCATGCCGGCGATGTTCGACGAGATCGCCCGCATCGAGCGCGAGTACGGTCTCGTGATCCCCACGGTCGCGCACGCGGGGGACGGCAATCTGCACCCGAACTTCGTGTTCGAGGGACCCGAGACCCCGGCACACGTCTGGGCCGCCGCCGATGAGCTGTTCCGCGCGGCGATCCGCCTGGGTGGCACGCTCACGGGCGAGCACGGCATCGGGGTGCTCAAGCGGCGCTGGCTTGCGGAGGAGCTCGGCGACGACCAGTGGCGGCTGCAGCGCGAGATCGCCGCCGTCTTCGATCCGCTCGGGATCCTCAACCCAGGGAAGGTGTTCGTCCCCGATGCCTGACATCCACGTGAGCGCGGCGGTGATCGTCGACGACCAGGGCCGCGTGCTGGTGGTCCGCAAGCACGGCACGACCAGGTTCATGCAGCCCGGAGGCAAGCCGGAGCCCGGCGAGAGCGCCGCGCAGACGCTCATCCGCGAACTGCACGAGGAACTCGGCGTGGCGCTGCGCGAGAGCGACCTCCGTCCGCTCGGACGGTTCGTGTCCGCCGCCGCGAACGAACCGGGTCACCGGGTCGTCGCCGATGCCTTCACCGCAGCGATCGATCCGGCCGGGGTACGGGTGCAGGCCGAGCTCGCGGAGCTGCGATGGATCACCCCGGAAGACGCGGAGACGCTGCCGCTGGCGCCGCTGAGCGTGGAGCACCTGCTCCCCCTCGCCTGGCCGGCCGCGACCCGGTGAGTCGGGGTCAGATCCCCTGCCAGGCCGGCTTGTTCGCGAACGTGTACCGGTAGTAGTCGGCGAGCTGCAGCCGGGAGGCCGCCGCCTCGTCGACCACGATCGTCGCATGCGGGTGGAGCTGGATCGCCGAGCCGGGCAGCAGGGCCGTCAGCGGACCCTCGACCGCTCCGGCGACCGCCTCCGCCTTGCCCTCGCCGAACGCGAGGAGCACGAGGTGCCTGGCCTGCAGGATCGTGCCCAGACCCTGCGTGATGCAGTGCATGGGGACATCGTCGATCGAGTCGAAGAAGCGGGCGTTGTCCTCGCGCGTCTGCTCGGTGAGGGTCTTCACCCGGGTGCGCGACGCGAAGGAGGAGCCGGGCTCGTTGAAGCCGATGTGCCCGTCGGTGCCGATGCCGAGGATCTGCAGGTCGACGCCGCCCGCCTCCTGGATCGCGGCCTCGTAGTCCTCACCCGCGTGCTGGATGGTCGCCTCCGCGCCGTTGGGCACGTGGATGCGCTGCGGGTCGAGGCCCAGGGGCTCGACGACCTCGCGGGTGATCACGGAGCGGTAGCTCTCGGGGTGGGCGGGGTCGATGCCGACGTACTCGTCGAGGGCGAAGCCGCGCACCCGGGAGACGTCGCGCCCGGCGAGCTGCGCGCGCAGGGCCTGGTAGACCGGCAGCGGCGTGGAGCCCGTGGCCAGGCCGAGGACGGCGTCCGGACGACGGTCGATCAGCTCCACGATCTCGGTGGCGACCAGCGCACCGGCGGCCTCGGGACTCTCGACGATGACGACCTCAGCCATGCGGAACGATCTCCTTCTCAGAAATGGATGCGCCCACCAGAGCGGCGCCGAGTGCGGCGGCGGGGGAACCCGCGGGGAGCAGTTCGATTCTCTCATCCAGGCGCAGAGACCTCGCGAACGGTGACGCCTCGGCGCCGGCGTGCAGTGCAGCCCTGATGCCTTCGTCGAGGCGGCTTCCCATGGCCGTGAGGCCGCCCCCGATCACCACCGTCTCGACGTCGGCCGACAGCACCAGCACGCGGACCGCGGCGGCCGCGCCGAAGAAGAGGTCGTCACGCAGCGCGAGCGCCAGCGGGTCGCCGGCATCGGCGGCGTCGAAGATGTCCCTGACCGGCAGCGCGCCGGGTCGACCCCAGGCCTTGGCGAGTGCGCCGCCGCCGCAGAACGTCTCCACGCAACCGCGCTGTCCGCACCCGCACAGGCGTCCGTGCGGGTCGACCGAGATGTGACCGACCTCGCCGGCGGTCCCGCGCGATCCTCGCCAGATGCGACCGTCCACGACGATGCCCGCGGCCACACCGGTGCCGAGGTTCAGGTACGCCATCGAACCGCTCACGCCGCTGAGCACGGCGGCTCCGAGCGCCGCCGCCTTCACGTCGTTCTCGACGCGGAACGGCACGCCGAGCGCTCGCTCCGCCCGGTCGGCCAGGTCGAGCGACTCGACCCCGAGGTTGACGGCGTGCACGACGCGCCCCGCGTCCGCATCGACCAGCCCGGGGATGCCCACACCGACGGACCCGACGGCCGACAGCGGGACCCCGGTCTCATCGGCGAGGGCGACGACGGTCGACACGATGCTGTCGACGACGGCGTCCTCGCCCCAGCCCGTGGCGCGGCGCAGGCGTCCGAGGATCTCACCGGCGGGGTCGACGGCGACGGCGTCGATCTTGGTTCCGCCGACATCCAGGCCAACACGAATCGGCCGACCGGGCAGGTCGGCGGCAGCGATTCCGGTCATCGGATGCCGGTCTCGGTCGTGGTCGCGGAGGTCACGACACCCCCAGCTGCCCGGAGAGCACCATGACCGCGGCTCCGCGGAGCACGATGTCGTCCTGATGCGTGAGCCGCACCATCACGTCTTCGAACACGCCCTCCAGGGTGCGCGCGTGCAGGGTCTCGACCGCGGCGTCGATCAGCGTGCCGTCGAGCAGTTCCGCCGGGCCGGAGAGGACGACCTCGGACAGGTCGAGCGCGGCGACGATCGGGGCGATGGCGATGGCCATGCGCGTGCCGGCGTCGCGCAGGATGTCCTCGCGCGCCGAGGGGTCGGCGTCGAGGGCCTCCCGCATCCGGCTGACGCTGAGCCAGGCCTCCAGGCAGCCGATCTTGCCGCAGGCGCAGCGCGGGCCGCCATCGGTGCCGACGACCACGTGCCCGATCTCCCCCGCGGCGAAGCGACTGCCCAGCAGCGGCTGGCTGCCCGTGATGAGGCCGGCACCCACGCCTCGGCCGATCTTGATGAGCATGAAGTCGGCCTTCGCCTCGCCGAAGGTGTATTCCGCGAGGACAGCGGCGTTCGCGTCGTTGCGCGCGAGGACGGGCAGGTCGAGCTCGGCGCCGAGCTTCGCCTCGAGCGGGAAGTCGGTCCAGCCGAGGTTGGGCGAGCTCAGCACCAGACCGTCCGGTCGCACGACGCCCGGCGTGCCGATGCCGACGCCGAGCACGGGGCGCGTGGCGGCGTCGACGAGGCTCTGTGCGAGCTCGCGGAGCGCGGCGTAGGCGGCCTCCCCGTCCGGGCGCTCCGGGCGAGGCACCTGGCGGCGCTCCAGCACGTCGCCGTCGAGGCTCAGCACGGCTCCCTCGAAGGCGTTCGGACCCGACAGGTCGAGGCCGACGATCTGGTGCCCGGCGCGGTCGATGTCGATGAGGATCGGCGGCTTCCCCGGACCCACCGCCTCGCGGACGCCCATCTCGATCACGATGCCGTCGGCGATGAACTCCGCGACGAGGTCGGAGATCGTGACCCGGGTCAGTCCGGTCTCCCGGGAGAGGTCGGCGCGGCTCATCGCTCCGGAGTGGTACAGCGTCTGCAGCACGAGGGCGCGGTTGTGTCCGCGGGCGTGCTCGGGGAGCACCTTGGTTCGCGAGCGCAGGTGCCGCGCGGGCCCGAAGGCGTGCGCGTTCGCGGCGACGAAGTCTGTCGTCGCCGCGGGGCGCTGATCATCCGAAACGGACATGTTTGTTAGTAGACCTTACGAACAAAAATTGCGCAACCTCTGCCCGCGGGGCCGCGGCCAGGGTTACCGAAACGTTACATTACTTTCGAGCCGCGCGGGCCCGTGCCGCAGAACCGTCCAGGAGCCGCTCCACCAGCCCCGCGACGATGGCCTCGCGCGCCTCCACCGTCAGCGGCTTTCCCGGAACGCCGGGGCGGCGCTGATCCGGGGACGGGCCATCCAGCGGACGATACCGCACCCCCGCCGCCGCCAGGCGACGCAGATGCGTCGGAAGCCGCCGCATGAAGTCCGCGAACGGCCGCGGCTCCCCGCCCTCCCACAGCCGCTCGGCGATCGCGGCGAGCCGCGGGAACATCGCGAAGTCCACGCGGTCCCGGCTGGGCAGGTGCTCGCTCCACACGTTCGCCTGACCGCCCACCGCACCGTCCTCGATCCGGAGCGAGTACGCGCGGGCGAGCGGCAGCGGGGGTCCCACCCTGATCGGCTCCTCGGGCGACTCCGACTGCGGATAGTCGAGGTAGACCTCCAGGTCGGGGCACGCCACCACGGGGATCCCGCGGCTCAGTGCCTCCCGCATCGCGACGGGTCCGCGCCACGCGAGGATGCGCACGCCCTCCGGCACCTCGCCCTCCAGCACCTCGTCCCACGCGAGCGCCGTGCGACCCCGCGCGCGCACGTGCGCCACGAAGTGCGCGGTGAACCAGGGCTGCACGTCATGCGGCGTCGCCAGGCCCAGCGCGCGCATCCGCTCCGCTGCCGCCTCGCTCTGCGCCCACTCCGTCACGGGCACCTCGTCCCCGCCGATCCCGATCCACTCCGCGTCGAACACGTCGCAGAGGGCATCGATCGCCGCACGGCCGAAGGCCAACGCCGCTTCCGTCGGGGCGAGCGTACGCGCGTTCACGCCGAACCGCTCCCACGGGCCGCTCGCCGGCACGCCCACATCGGTGTTGCCGAGCTCGGGGTACGCGGCCAGCGCGGCCTGGATGTGCCCGGGCAGCTCGACCTCCGGCACCAGGGTCACGCCGCGCTCCGCCGCATAACGGACGAGGTCGCGCAGCTCGTCCGTCGTGTAGAAGCCCTCGTGCACGCCGGGCTCGACCGTGGCCTCGGGCCCGTGCCCGCGCTGGGTGGCCTCCCGTCGCGCGCCGACCTCCGTCAACCGCGGGTAGCCGGGCACTTCGAACCGCCAGCCCTGATCGTCGGTGAGGTGCAGCTGCAGGATGTTCAGGTGGTGCAGCGCCAGCAGGTCGATCAGACGCCGCACGTCGTCGACCGGGCGGAAGTGCCGCGCCACGTCGAGCATGACGCCGCGCCAGCCGTACGCCGGCGCCCCCTCCCACACACCGGCCGGAAGCAGCACCTCGGCCTGCGCAGGGGCGTCGGGGTCGCGCAGCTGCCGCAGCACGGTGGCGCCCCGGAAGACTCCGAGCGGACTCGCACCGCGGATCTCGACCCCGTCGGCGGACACGGTCACGCGGAACGCCTCGTCCCCCACGCGGCCGGCGCGGGCGGCCGCGGCCCCGAGGGCGTCATCCAGCGTGAGTCGGATGCCCTGACCGGTCCCCTGGCCTCCCCCGCCCAGCCAGTCGACGGACGCGGACAGCTCGGACACCGCGTCGATCGGGGTGTCCGAGC